>JAKLHH010001284.1 GCA_022710245.1 Myxococcota bacterium | reverse complement strand
CGCGCGCTCGATCGCGTTCCGCAGCTGTCGCACGTTGCCGGGCCAGGGGTAGCGCTGGAGCGCCGCAGCGGCGGCCGGCGAGAACTCCGCCGGCGGCTGGCAGAGCGCCGCCGAGAACTCGTCGCAGAAGAGCCTGGCGAGGAGCGGGATGTCCTCCGGGCGCTCGCGCAGCGGCGGCGCGTGCACCACGAAGGCCGCCAGACGGAAGTAGAGGTCCTCACGGAACTGGCCGTGCTTCACCTCGGCCTCGAGCTGGCGGTTGGTGGCCGCGATCACTCGCGCGTCGGCGTGGAGCGCGCGCGTGCCGCCGACCCGGGTGAAGCTCTGCGCCTCCAGGAACTGGAGGAGCTTCGGCTGCGCCGCCAGCGGCACCTCGCCGATCTCGTCGAGGAAGAGCGTCCCTCCGGCCGCCGACTCGATCAGCCCCACGTGGCGGGCGTCGGCGCCCGTGAAGGCGCCGCGCTCGTGCCCGAAGAGCTCGCTCTCCATCAGCGACGGCGAGATCGCGCCACAGTTGACGTGCACGAAGGGGCCCGCGGCGCGGGGGCTGGTCCGGTGGATCTCCTCGGCGAGGACCTGCTTGCCGCTGCCGGTCTCGCCCAGGATCAGCACCGTGGTCCCGACGGCGGCCACGCGCCGCGCGAGGCCGAGGGCACGCACGGCGGCCCGGCTCTCCGCGAGCACCGTACGCTCCGCCTTGGCCTTCGGCGCGGGCGCCTCGGCGCGGGCGCCGCGCAGGCGCTCGCGAGCGAGCTCGACCAGCTGCCCCGCGCTCTGGGCGTCGCCGGGGAGGCTCGCGACCCCCGCGGCCAGCCGCTCCTTCCCCTCTCCCCCCACCGCCGCGGTCAGCCTGTCGGCGACGCCCCGGGCGGCGACGCCGTCGGCCTCGGGGAGCAGGAGCGCGTACTCGCGAGGCCCATAGCTGGCGATCAGATCCATCTGGCGCAGCCCGGTCGCGATCGTGGTCAGGTGCTGCCGCAGGCGGTCGGCGACGCCGGGGAGCCGCACCATCAGCAGGCTGAGCGGCCGGCGGTATCGCCGGGCCCGGTCGACCTCGGCGTCGAGACGCTCCTCGAGCTCGCCGTCGGTGAGGACACGATGGTGCCCCACCGTGAGCGCCAGCGAGCTGATCACCAGGGTCGCCGCCCCGACGCCGACCTCATCGCCCGGGCCGAGGCGCTGGGTGCCCTGCACCGCCACGCCGTTCACGCGGGTGCCGTTCGTGCTGCCAAGGTCCTCGACGTAGACCTTGTCGCCCGCGCGCCAGAGCCGCGCGTGACGCCTCGAGAGCTTGGCGTCCTCGAGCGGGAGCCCTGCCTCCTCGTCGCGGCCGACCACGAGCTCCGCGCCGTCGCCGAGCTCGAGCACCCGGCTCTCCTGGTCACGGTAGACGATGATCAGGAAGCGGCGGTGCAGGGGGCGCTCGATGCGATCCAGGGCACCGCTGCTCTGGATGGTGGTGTCGTCGTTCATCGCACCAGGACGATAGCGCAGGCGGCGCCTTCGCCGCCAGCGCCCCTCGTCCCAGGCGCACTCTGCGGCCTCGGCGCTATAATGGCGATCATGGCGGACGACACGCAGCAGACCGAGCCGGGGGAGGTCTCCTATCCGACGCTCGGTTCGTACCGTCTGCTGAGTCTCCTCGGCGAGGGCGGCATGGGCCGCGTCTACCTGGCGCGTCACCTGGTGAGCGGGCTCACCTTCGCCGTCAAGGTCCTCCGGCCCGAGCTCACCGTCAGCCGCTCGGCCGTGCGGCGCTTCATCAGCGAGGCCCGCACGGTGAGCCGCATGGGGCACCCGGGGCTGGTGCGCATCATCGACGTCGGCGAGCCGAGCACGCAGTGCGGTCAGCTCTACTACGTCATGGAGTATCTCACCGGCATCGACCTCAAGCGCGAGCTCGAGGCTGGCTCGATGCCGCTCCCTCGTGCGGTCGCCATCGGCCTGCAGCTGTGCGACGCGCTGCAGGCCGTGCACGATGCCGGCGTCATCCATCGTGACCTGAAGCCGGCCAACGTCTTCCTCATCAGCCAGGAGGGCGCCGAGGATCTGGTGAAGATCCTCGACTTCGGCCTCGCCAAGCTGGAGACCTTCGACGGCGGAACCGCGACGACCTCGGGGCACCTGCTGGGGACGCCGGCGTACATGTCCCCGGAGCAAGCCTCCGGGGTGCGGGTGGACCGCCGCAGCGATCTCTACTCGCTCGGGGTGATCCTCTACGAGCTCTTCACCGGGCGGCGCCCGTTCCAGGCTGAGTCGTTTGGCGCCTACGTCGTGCACCACCTCACCTCGCGCCCCATCGCGCCGAGCGTGCTGTCGCCGCCTGGCGCGCCGCTCCCGGCCCAGGTCGATCGTGTGGTGCTCCGCTGCCTCGAGAAGGACCCGGCGCGCCGCTTCGGAAGCGCAGCGGAGCTCGCGGCGGAGCTGCGCCAGCTCCTCCCCCGCCGCACCATGCGCCCGTCGGAGCTCGTGCGCCCCGGCCGGGCGCCGCGGCGGGTCTCGCTGCGCTCCACCGTGGCCGCCGCCGCGCTCGGCGGGCTGGTCGCGGTGGCGATCTACGCGCTGATGGGCGTCTCGCGCGCGCCGGCCCCGGAGCCCGTCCCGCAACCGGCCCCGTC
>JAKLHH010001283.1 GCA_022710245.1 Myxococcota bacterium | reverse complement strand
GATCCTGACCCTGCTCTGCCTCGCGCTGCTCGCCTCCTGCGACAAGGAGTCCGTCTCCCGCACCACGGCGCTCTTCGACCTCACGGCGGCGTCGAGCGACCTCTACGCCATCCCCTACCCGAACGACGCGCGGCTGACCGCCGACGGCAAGATCGCCCTCGCCCACCTCGGCAAGCTCGAGCAGCCGCTGCTCAGGTCGTACATGGACCTGGTGGCGCAGAACGACGCCGGCGGCTTCGGGACCAACTCGGCGGCGTACTTCCGCTTCAGCGGAGGAATCGACGAGGCCACGCTGCCCGCCACGGTGGGCGCGAGCCTGCAGCCCGGCGCGAGCGTCTTCTGGATCAACATCGATCCGGGCTCCCCGGAGTACGGGCAGCGCGTGCCGGTCCGCGTGCGCTTCAGCGCCGAGAAGGGCACCTTCATCGGCGAGCACAGCCTGGCGGTGCTGCCGGTCGCAGGCTTCCCGCTCGCGCCCCGCACCACCTACGCCGTGATCGTCACCGAGGGGCTCTGCGACCCGAAGAGCCACCCGGTCGCGGCCTCGGAGACGTTCCGCCAGCTCCTCGCCGAGGGGGAGCCCGCGGACCCGGCGGCCAGGGCGGCGCACACGGCCTACGCGCAGCTCCGCGCCTACCTGGCGAAGAGCCACCTCACAGGGGTGGTCACGGCCGCGGTCTTCACCACCGGCGATCCGACCGGGCTGACGCGCGGCGCGCGCGCCGTCGTCCACCGCGAGCCGGCGCCGGCAGCGAGCGAGCTCGAGGCTGTCAACGAGGCGAGCGGCTACTGGGAGCTGCAGGGGAGCTACGACGCCTGGAACTTCCAGCAGGGCGAGCCTCCCTTCGCGACCGCGGGTGGCGCCATCCTGCGTGACGCGAGCGGGGACCCGAAGCCGGCGCGCAAGGAGACCCTCCGCTTCGCCCTCAGCGTGCCGCGGGGGACGATGCCCTCCGCCGGCTGGCCGATCATCCTCTACGCCCACGGGACCGGCGGCGACTTCCGCTCCTTCCTCGAGGGGGGCCTCGCCGAGCGGCTGGCGGCCGTCGGGGTAGCGATGGTCAGCATCGACCAGAACCTCCACGGCCCGCGCGCGCCGAGCGGCCTCCCCGAGCTCAACTTCTTCAACCTGCAGAACCCGACGGCGGCGGTCGCCAACATCGTGCAGGCGGGGATCGACGACTTCACCCTGCTCCGGATGGTGAAGGGGCTGAGCGTCGGGCAGGCGCCGTGGTCCGCCGAGTCGAAGCGGACCGGCGAGCTCGCCTTCGACCCGCCGCTCCGCGTCGACGCGGACCGCGTCTACTTCATGGGGCACTCGCAGGGGGGCCTCACCGGGGCGGTCTTCCTCGCGCACGAGCCGGAGGTCAAGGCGGCGATGCTGAGCGGCGCGGGCGGCTGGATGATCGGCTCGCTCCTCGAGAAGAGCCAGCCGCTCGACATGAAGGCGCTCCTCCGGGTGGCGCTCGGCGAGGAGCCCGACGAGTGGAGCCCCTTCATGAACCTGCTGCAGCAGATGTTCGAGCCGGGCGATCCGATCAACTACGGACGCCTGCTGCGCAGCCGGCCGCAGGGGATCCCGGCCAAGCACCTCTTCGTCAGCGAGGGGCTCGTCGACCACTACACGCCCAACGTGACCACCGACGCGCTCGCGGCGGCGATCGGGCTGACCCCGGTCGCCCCGCTGCTGCGGCCGGAGGCGGCGCTGGCGCTGCGCGGCGTGGAGCCGCGCGGGCTGCCGCTCTCCGGCAACCTCACGGTCGAGGGGGCGGGTGTCACCGCGGGGCTGATCCAGTACCGCTCGGTGGCGACCCTGACCAGCTGCAGCAGCTCCTCGCAGTGCGTCGACCTGCACGGCTACTGCGAGGATGGCACCTGCCACAGCGACGGGCACTTCGTGGTGTTTCACGAGCCTCGCGCGATCGCGCACGTCACGCGGTTCTTCCTCACCGCGGCGCGCGATGGGGTGCCCACGCTGGGGCCCTAGTCAACCCGATTGGTGTTCTAGCGTTCTCGGCGAGCGACCGCGAAGCGCGCCCCGCGTCAGTTTCTCTTGCGCAGCGGCGCGACGACGAACGCGGCCTGAGCCGGCTTGACCTCGACGGTCGTGGCGTAGGGCTGGAACCCCATGCACTGCAGCGAGACCAGCTGCCGGCCGGGCGGGACGCTCTTCAGGCTGGCCGACGAGCCGGGGAGCAGCATGCCCTTCGCCGTGCTGCCCAGCGAGACGCTGCACGAGGCCGGCGGGTTCGTGGTCACCACGATCGAGCCGCCCTCCTCGACAGGCTCGCGGCTGCGCGCGAGGTAGACGATGAGGAAGACCAGCCCCGCCACGACCAGCGTCGCCAGTCCGGCGAGCAGCGCGACCCGCACCCCGCCCGCGGGCCGTCCCGTCTGCACCTGACGGGTCCCTGAGCCGGCGACACCGGCGCGCGCCGGGTCGGTGCCCTCGCGGAACCCGGCGACGTCCACCGCTCGCTCGCGCTCGACACGGGGCGCACGCCGCGGGCGGCTGTCGATCTCGAGCGCACCGCCGACGGTCGCCGCGTCGCGGTCCGGCCCCGGGGCGATGGAGCCGCCACGGGGCCCGGCCTCCTCGGCCGACTCTGGCAGCGGTTCGTCCTCGGGCTCGTCC
>JAKLHH010001282.1 GCA_022710245.1 Myxococcota bacterium | reverse complement strand
GAAGGCGAAGCACAAGAAGAAGCCAGCGAAGGGCGCGACCCAGGGCGACCACGGCTCGGATCACGGAGCCGAGGAGCCCATCGACCCCTACTCACACTGACCGCAGGACGGAGCCATGCAGCGCATCAGCCTCGTCTCCTCGCTCCTCGTCACCCTGCTCCTCGGCGCGGGCAACGCCCGGGCCGACGACGAGGGCGAGGCGAAGGCGCACTTCCTGCGAGGGAAGGTGGCCTACCTCGAGGGCAAGTACGAGGCCGCCGCCGCGGCGTTCAAGGCCGCCGCCGCGCTCAGACCGTCCCCGATCCTCGACTACAACCTCGGCCGCTGCCACGACAAGCTCGGTCACGCGCAAGAGGCGCTGCAGGCCTACGAGCGCTACCTCGCCGCCAGCCCCGACGCCGCCAACCGTCTGGAGGTGCAGACCCGCGTGGCGCAGCTCCGGCAGGCCCTGCCGAAGACCGCTCCCGCTCCGGCCCCGACGCCGCGGGACCCCTACGAGGACCTCGAGCGCGCGCCGCACCCTGCCTCGCGCCCGGCCCCCGCGGCCACCCCCGCGCGGCCCGAGGAGCTCCCCCACGAGGCCGCGGTGGTGGGCTGGCCGGGCCAGCGCCAGGCGGCGCAGCCCGGCGTCCCGCCGCGGGCGCCGCGGCAGCCACCCCCGCCGCCGCGTCGCGACGAGGGCCCGCTCTACAAGCAGTGGTGGCTCTGGGCCGCGATCGGAGGTGGCGCGCTGATCACCGGCTTCATCATCGCCGTCGCCGCGAGCTCGCACGACCGCAGCGCCGCCGGCACGCAACGCACCGGTCTCCCGATCATCAGCTTCTAGGATCCAACCGAGCTTTCAGGAGTCACTCGCCTTGACCACGGTGGACGACGTCACCCTGACCGAGCAGGCCGACGCGGCCTTCACCGAGGGCCACCTCGAGGACGCACTCCGCAGGTACCTGCGGGTGCTCCGCGCCGACCCTCGCGACCTCTATGTCTGGTACCGCGCCGCGGCGCTGCTCGGCCGGCTCGGCGAGCGCGACGCGGCGGTGGCCTCCCTGGACCGCGTCGCCGCGCGCTTCGCCGAGAGCGGGCAGCTGATGCTGGCCCTCGCCGCCGCGCGCGAGCTGCTGGACCACGCGCCCGACGCGGGCCGGGAGCGCATCCGGGCGGTCGCCGAGCTCTACGCGGCCGGCTCGCCGCGCCTCGACCGTCGCCATCGCGCTCCCCCGCCGCCCATCCCGGACCGCCTCGCGGACGGCGGCGACGAGGCAGCGGGGGCTGCGGACCTGCGCGTGCTCCGCGAGCTCGTCGTGGACGCCTGCGCCGAGGCGCTGCGCCGGGCCGGCGAGGCCCCCGCGGGCGGGCCGCTGCCCGCGCACCCGCTGCTCTCGGACCTGGCGGCGCCGGACCTCGCCGCGCTCGCCCCCCTGATGGAGCTCCGCGCCGTCCGCAGCGGCGAGGTCGTGATCGCGCAGGGCACCGAGGGACGCTCGTTCTTCATCGTCGTCCGCGGGGTGGTGCGGGTCAGCCTGCGCACGCCGGCAGGCGAGGAGGTGCCGCTGGCCCGGCTGCGGGCGGGCGCCTTCTTCGGCGAGATGGCGCTGCTCACCGACTCGCCGCGCGTGGCGTCGGTCACCTGCGAGACGCCCGTCCTCCTCGTCGAGCTGAGCCGGGCGGAGCTGGAGGACCTCGCCGCGCGCAGCGAGGGCGTCGCCAGCGTGCTCGCCGCGTACACGCGCGATCGGCTGCTGCGGAACCTGATGGCGGTCTCGCCCCTCTTCCAGCCGCTCGACCAGCGGCGGCGGGAGACGCTGATCGATCTCTTCGAGTCCCAGGTCTACCCGGCGGGCGCGCTGGTGCTCGACGAGGGGCAGCCCTCGGAGGGGCTCTTCGTGGTCCTCAGCGGGGCGGTGCGGGTCTCGCGCAAGGACAGCGGCGAGGAGCTCAAGCTGGCCGAGCTCGGGCCCGGGCAGATCTTCGGAGAGATCTCGCTGATCCAGAAGCGCGCCGCGACCGCCACCGTCAAGGCGCTGACGAAGACGGTGCTCCTGTCGCTCGCGCGGGCCACCTTCAACGAGCACGTGCGCGACTTCCCCGAGGTCGTCGCCCACGTCTACCAGGTCGCGGTGGAGCGCGAGCAGCGCAACCTGCAGCTCGAGGCCGGGCAGCCCGTGCAGGTCGATGAGGAGCTGCTGCTCATCTGAGCGCTGCTCATCCGAGGCTCGCCGCGCCTGGCCCTCGCCGCGTCCGCCTGCTTGCCGCGCTTGCCTGCGCTTGCCGCCTTTGTCGCGTTTGCCGCGCTTGACCCGCTCACCCGGTCTCTGATACTCGTCAACGGTCGCGACAGGGGTGGCTTGCCTTCGCGATGTCCAGGTCCGAACAACAGCAGTGTCGCAGGAAGGAGGAGTCCCCGTGGTCTCTCTGGCCAACATCTTTCGTCTCTACATGATGACCCCCGGACGGCGGCTCGTCGCCTTGCGCGCTCTCCTGGCGCTCGTGAAGGCGGCGAACCTGAAGGAGCTGGTGGCGCAGGTCGAGGCCGCCATCGCGCAGGCCGAGTCGAACCTCGCGCTCATCGCCGCTTACAGCGAGCAGCCAGCGGGCGCCCCGACAGGCCAGGCGAAGCTCGAGCTCGACAACCTCCTCGATCG
>JAKLHH010001281.1 GCA_022710245.1 Myxococcota bacterium | reverse complement strand
CGGGACCATCCAGCGCATCCTGCAGCGGCTCACCGCGCAGCGGCGCGAGAGCGACCTCCAGCTCGCCTTCATCGGCGGCGGCACCATGAACGTGGTCTCGCGCTGGTGCGGGTTCACCGACTCCCCGGGCAAGAACTTCCGCCACGTGATCCGCAGCTACGCCAGCGGGCAGCTGCTGCACAAGGAGGTCCCGCTCCTCGAGGTCAGCCAGGGCGAGCGCGTGCGGCGCGGCTTCACCTTCGGCGTCGGTCCGGTCGTGCGCCTGCTCGACGAGTTCGAGCGCGGCTCGAAGCACAAGGGCGGCGCCATCTGGCTCGGCCTCAAGTCGGTGGCCACGGTGCTCCGCAAGCCGCCGTCCGAGCACGGCCCGCTCCTCGAGGAGCTGGAGGCCGAGGTGATCGTCGACGGCGCGGCGGTCCCCTATCGGCGGTTCGCGGCGCTCTTCTGCAACGTGACGGGCAGCCTGAACCCGGGGGTGCAGCCCTTCGTCAAGGTGCGCGCGCGGGACGAGCTCTACTACCTGGCCTACGCGCCCAGCCCGAAGGAGTTCGTCCTGCTCCTGCCGCTCCTCATCCGCGGCTACCTGCCCATGGCCCCCCGCTCGCTGCTGACCCCGGTCTCGACCTGGGCCCAGGTGGCGAGGTCGCTCCTCGGCAAGCGCGACTTCCCCGCCGACCCGCGCTACGTCAACGGCACGGCGAGGGAGGTGGAGGTCCGCAGCTCGGACCCCATCTACACCGTGGACGGCGAGATCCTCCGCTCCGACGGCTCGCCCATCCGGGTCAAGCTGGGACCCGAGGTCAAGCTCGCCGTCGCCCCGACGGTCGCGCTCGGCGCCGCGCTCCGGCTGGCGGCCGGGGTCATCAAGCGCAGGCCCTGAGCGGCCTCGGTGGAGTGACTACTTGATGATCACCCGCCCGCCGGCGAAGCGGAAGAAGACGGAGTAGGCCGCGGTGTCGAGGCAGGCCGGGCGACCACAGCCCCCGCGCGCCACGCTCGTCACGCCGGCGGGGCCCGGTGCTGGTGGGGTGCCGGTGGGGGCTGACAGTCCAGGGATCGATCAGCGCCGGAGCAGCGACGCGAGCGCGGCGCTATCGGGGGCGCGGAGGAGGTCCTTGTAGAGGGCGTGGAGGGCGTCGTAGCCGAGCCGCTCGAGGCGGGTGGCGAGCCCGCTCGGGAGCTCCCCGAGCTTGATCTCGACCAGCTCCAGGATCGCGGTGCGCTGGCTCGCCTCGCGCCCCCTGGCGAGCCCGAGCTCCTCGCCCTTCGCGAGCCCGAGCTCCTCGCCCCTCGCGAGCCCGAGCTCCTCGCCCTTCTTCAGCACCAGCTGATACGTCGTGGAGTCTTCCATGTCCTTGCTCTCCAGCAGCAATTGTAGCAGATCGGCGGCGAACCGACGGCCGGCGATGAAGAACGTCAGCACCAGCAGGTCCGCGCGCGCCTCGGCCGGGAGCGGCGCGCGCTCGATCGCCTCCCGCACCCGGGGCAGCTCGGCCTCGCCGATGCCAGGCGTGAGCACCGCGAGCGCGGCGAGCTCGGGGTGCGCCTCGACCTGCGCCAGGCTGATCGGGTGCTCCCAGGGACAGAAGACCTCGTAGCGGAAGCTGACCTGTGGATCGCCGGAAGTCGGCTCGATCGCGGCGCGGAGCGGCGCCGCCGGCGGGCGCGGCATCAGGTACACGAGGATGGTCAGCACCGGGCGCGGCGCGTCCCGGCGTCGCAGGAACGCGTGGTACTCGAGGAGGCGCTCTGGGAGGAACGGCTCGTCCTTGATCTGGAACTCGAGGTGGAGCGTCGTCTCTACCGCATCGACCGTCGCCACGGCGACGTGGTCGGCCTTGCGCTCGACGACCTTCAGCTCGCCGCTCTCCCGCCGGATGTTCTCGACGCGGCGCCCGGGGAGCAGCCAGGCGACGAGCTTCTCGAGGTAGAGGTCGAAGAGCTTGCGGATGGAGAGGTCAGGCTGGCCCATGGCGCGGGGGCGTTGCAGCGCGCGTGCCCGGCCGACAAGCGCGCGGAGCCACTTGCGCGGGGTCCCCCGCGAGGCCGCGCCGCGTGCGGTGCGCCGGACGCGCCGGACCGGTGGTCGGACGGCAGAGGTCAGCCGGGGCTCGCTGCGGCTTCCAGCCGTTGCCGATCAGACGAGCCCGCGAGTCAATCGCCAGCCCACCTTGAGGAGCCCTGGGGCTGATGTTACCTTCGCCAGCGTCAGACGGCGCTTGAGCTCCCGGACCCTGAACGGCAACCACGCCATGAGCATCGTCAGCTCCCTCTGCTCGAGGTGCGTCCCGGCGCTGACGCTGATCGCGCTGCTGGTTCTGGCTGGCTGCCACCAGCTGCTCGGCCTCTCCGGCGGAGCGGGAGGCCCCCTCCCCGGCCCCGAGCTCGGTGCGCCGGTGGACATGACGTCCGCGGACGACGCGGGCCCGGGGCCAGCCTGCAGCTGGACCGGGAGCTTCACCCTGAGCGCGCCCGAGCTGCTCGCCGAGCTGAGCAGCCCGGGCGACGACATGGAGCCCTTCCTGCTCCGGGACGGCCTGACCATCTACTTCTCCTCCGGGCGCGGCGGGCGAGCCTGCAGGCGCCGTTCGCCAGCATCGAGAACCTCGCCTCGCTCAACTCCCCGGAGGTCGACGTGCGTCT
>JAKLHH010001280.1 GCA_022710245.1 Myxococcota bacterium | reverse complement strand
GGCGCTACCAGCGCCGCCTGACCCGCCGGGTGCAGAGGGCGCGCGGGCTGCGCAAGGAGCGAGAGCTCCCCGCCGAGACGGCGGACGGCGTGCGGGTGAGGCTGCTGGCGAACATCGAGCTCTCCGACGAGATCCCGGCGGCGCTCGCGCAGGGCGCCGAGGGGATCGGCCTCTACCGCACCGAGTTCCTCTACCTCGGGCGGCGCTCGCTGCCCACCGAGGAGGACCACCTGCAGGACGCGGTGAAGGTGCTCGAGTACGCGCGCGGCCTGCCGGTCACCTTCCGCACCTGTGACCTCGGCGTCGACAAGCTCCCGGGCTACATCGCGCCCACCCGCGAGATGAACCCGGCGCTGGGGCTGCGCTCGATCCGCCTCTGCCTCGACCGGCTGGACATGTTCAAGGCGCAGCTCCGCGGCCTGCTGCGCGCCACGGCGAAGGTGGGCGGCGGCGCCCCGCGGCTGATGTTCCCGATGATCTCCGGCGTCGACGAGCTGCGCCAGGCGAAGGCCGTGCTCGCCGAGTGCGTGGCGGAGCTGCGCGCGGCGGGCGTCGAGGTGCCGGACCTGCCCATCGGCATCATGGTGGAGATGCCCTCGGCGGCGGTGACCGCCGACCTCCTCGCGCGCGAGGCGGCGTTCTTCTCCATCGGCACCAACGACCTCACCCAGTACGCGCTCGCCATCGATCGCGTCAACGAGCAGGTGAACTACCTCTTCCGCGCCTTCCACCCGGCGATCCTGAGGCTGATCCGTACCGTCGTGCAGGCCGCCGCGGCGGGCCAGCTGCCGCTCACCATCTGCGGCGAGATCGCCGCGGACCCGATGATGACCATCCTGCTGATCGGGCTCGGCGTGCGAGAGCTCTCGATGAACGCGCTCTCGCTGCCGGGGATCAAGCGGGTGGTGCGCGAGTGCACGGTGGAGCTGGCGCAGAGCCTCGCCGAGCGGGTGATGAACCTCTCCACGCCGGCGGAGGTCGAGGCCGAGGTGCTCCGCACGATGGAGGAGGCGTTCCCGGGGAAGTCGTTCCTCGTCGAGGACGAGGACACGCAGGTCTGACCCGACCGCCCCTTGGGCCCCTCGGGCCCCTCGGGCCCCTCGGGCCCTTGTTGGGCCCCTCTCGTTCTGGCATCTTTGCAGCATGAGCGGCTCTCTCGCAGAGCGACGTCGCGCGACCTACGCCGATCTGGAGCAGGTCGCTCCGCACCTCGTGGCAGAGATCATCGACGGCGTCCTCTACACCTCGCCGCGCCCCGGCTCGCCTCACGCCCGCGCCGCGTCCGTGCTCGGCATCGACCTTGGCGGACCCTTCTACCGGGGACGCGGTGGTCCGGGAGGGTGGGTCATCCTGGACGAGCCGGAGCTGCACCTCGGGCCGGAGCCTGACGTGCTGGTCCCCGACCTCGCGGGCTGGCGCCGCGAGCGCATGCCCGAGGTCCCCGACGCCCCGGCCTTCACGCTGGCTCCCGACTGGATCTGCGAGGTGCTCTCGGCCTCGACGGAGGCCATCGACCGCGCGGAGAAGATGCCAGTCTACGCGCGGGAGGGGGTGCAGCACCTCTGGCTGGTGGACCCGGTGCTGCAGACGCTGGAGTCCTACCGGCTGGAGGCGGGCGCGTGGCGCCTGCTCAAGACCTACCGCGGCGATCGGGTGGTCCGCGCCGAGCCCTTCGACGCGATCGAGCTCGACCTGGCAGCGCTCTGGGCCCGGTGACGCCAGCCGCCACAGTCGTGAGTCGCTACGACAGCGTCGACGGCGTGCGCGTGCACTCGCTGAGCGCCGGGGTGGGGCCGCCGCTGCTGCTCCTGCACGACCTCTTCTTCAGCAGCCGCAGCTGGGAGCGCGTCCTCCCCGCGCTGGCCGCGCGCTGGTGGGTGATCGCGGTGGACCTGCCGGGCTTCGGCGAGTCGGATCGCCCCGCGCAGTACCCGTACACCGTCGAGAGCTTCGCCCACACCATGACGACTCTCCTCGACGCGCTGGGCGTCTCGCAGGTCTCGCTGCTCGGGCACTCGCTGGGCGGGGCGGTGGCGCTGCGGCTCGCCGACCAGCTCCCCGAGCGCGTGCAGCGCGCGGTCGCGGTGAGCCCGCTGCTCCCGCCGCTGGCGCTGCCGCTCGAGGGGCGGCTGGTGATGCTCCCGGTGGTCGGCGAGTTCGTCTTCCACAACCTCTTCAGTCGCCGCGACCTCGCCCGCTTCCTGCGCCGCGAGGTCTACCTCGACCCGGCGCTGCCCGAGGAGGAGGCGCTGCAGTTCTACTGGGAGCGGCTCAACCGCCCGGGCGGACGCGAGGCGGCCTACCGCACGCTCGAGGCCCTCGCGCACCCGCACCCGGAGGCGCCGGAGCCGCGGGCCCGCTGCCCGGTGCGCCTGATCTGGGGTGCGCAGGACCGCCTGGTCCCGCGCGCGCGCCTCGAGCAGCTGGCGGCGGCGCTCCCGGCCGCGCAGCTCGCGATGCTCGAGGGCGCGGCGCACGCTCCGATGGAGGAGCGGCCGGAGGCGTTCTGCGAGCTGGTGCTGCCGTTCCTGGCGGGCGAGGGCTGAGCCGATGCACCTGCGGCCGGCCACCCTCGACGCGTACTGCGGGCTGGTGCTGCCGTTCCTGGCGGGGGAGGGCTGAGCCGATGCACCTGCGGCCGGCCACCCT
>JAKLHH010000128.1 GCA_022710245.1 Myxococcota bacterium | reverse complement strand
TTCGTCGCGCCGGGCGTCGACACCTCCCGCGTCGCGCTCCTCGATCCGAAGCAGGTCAAGGTGATGGCCGCGGGCAGCGACGAGTTCTACTCGGCCTACGAGGCGCGCAAGGGCCGCAAGCGGATCATCTACACGGTGCGCGACGGCGACACGCTCTCCTCCATCGGGCGCCGCTACGGGCTCACCATCGGCGACGTGATGCGCATCAACCAGCTCGGCCCCAAGACCAAGCTGCGCGTGGGGCAGACGCTGGTCGTCTACGCGGAGACCGCGCGCCTGCGCAAGAAGCCGAAGGGGAGCAAGGCCGTCGCCGAGGAGCAGGTCGCTCCGGGTGACGCCGGGCTCGCCGCCGGCCGCGGCGCGGCCGAGGAGGGCACGGGCGAGGCCGGCGAGAGCGCGGCGAGCGAGGGCCAGTCGCGCGCCGGCAGCGAGGAGCCAGGCGAGGAGGGCGAGGCCGCTGCACCGAAGGGCAAGCTCAAGGAGCAGAAGCAGCCGGCCCGCGCGCGCCGCGGCCAGAAGCCCGACGGCGGCGCCGGCGAGGAGCCGGCCCCCGCGAAGCCCGAGCCGAAGCGGGCGCGCTCACACGGGCCTGCGCCCGACGCGCGGCCGGACAGCGGCTCCGATGCCGGACCCGACGCGTCCCCGGCGGGCGGCTGAGCGCCGCGCGCCCTCGCTCGAGGCGCACCAGCTCACGCGCTCCAGCCCGCCGCGGCTCGAAGCTCACCCCCAGCTCACGCGCTGATCAAGGCATCGGCGTCGGACTGCCCGAGGGTGGCGTGCCCGGCGGCGGGGTGGCCGAAGGCGGGATGGCTGGAGGCGGGCCTGACGGTGGGCCGCCCGGGGCCGGGTTGTTCGTCGGCGGCGTGCCGGGAGGCGCCGGCGCGCCCGGCGGGCTCGGGGTCCCCGGTGTGCGCGGCACCGGGGTGGGTGTCCCGGCGTCGGTGCCCGGACCGGGCATCGGCTTGATCACGCCCCCGTCGGGGCCGCCCTGGGCCAGCACGGGTGAGGTGGTGGGCAGCAGCAAGGTCGCCGCCAGCGCGGCGACCACGAGCGCGATGGCGACCAGCGCGCCCGCGAGAAGCTTCCTCATCGGTCGACTCCTTTTCGTGCAGCGCGCTCGCGCTTTCGCGGGCATCGCGCACGGGCACCCGTGGGGAGCAAGCGTCGTGCCGCGCGAGGCGCGTGGGCGCGGCCCGATCCTTCCTCCTCCTCCTCGCGCGGGAGCGGCTCGGGCTCGGCCTCTTCTCGCTGGCCGCCCTCTGGATCACCCTCCACCTCTCCAAGGCCGCCTGCAGCCTGCGCTGCCGGCGAGCCTGCTTTTCAGCCTCCTCTGGCGCGAGGCCGGTGGTGTGACAGCCTTCGGGGTGGGCGCCGCGCTGGCAGCGCTCGCGGCGCTCCTCCTCGCCCTGCTCCTCGCCGGGGCTCGCGAGAGGGGACAGGGCGGGAGAGGGGCAGGGGTTGACAGACGGCGCGGCCAGGAAATAATTGTCCACGGCAATCGTTGTCGTCGGCAAGGAGCGGCGCGGGCACCGGGTGGAGGTGACGCGAGACTGCCGTGAGAACAGATGAGCCGAAGCCCCCAGCAGTCCGGCCCGGGCGACCCGCGCGGGCCCATCGTCCCGCCGCTCAATGAGCTGACGCTCGGGTACCTGCTCTCGTCGTCGTTCCGGCTGGTTCACCAGATCCTGCTGCGCCGCCTCGCCCCGCATCAGCTCACCCCGCCGCAGTTCGGTGCGGTGATGCTGCTCCTCCACGCCCCCGGTCGCACGCTGGGTGAGCTGGCGCGCTACACCATGGGCGACAGCCCCACGCTCTGCCGCATCCTCGATCGCCTGGAGCGCCGCGGGCTGGTGCGGCGGGAGAAGGACGAGCACGACCGCCGCTGCCTGGCGACCCACCTCACCGAGCGAGGCCGCAAGGTAGCGGGGCTCGCTCGGACCATCTCCGAGAACCTCGAAGCCGAGCTCCTCGCCGACTTCGACAGCTCGGAGATCGAGACCCTGCACGCGCTCCTCGCCCGCGTGCTCCGGAACGCCATCACGCTCAGCGCCAAGGATCAGGAGCTCTCATGAACGCACGCAGCGCAGTCCTCCTCGCCCTGCTCGTCGCCGGCTGGCAAGCCCCCGCCCGCGCGCAGCAGCCCCTCAGCCTCGACCAGGCCTACCGGCTGGCGGTGCGCAACAACCCGAACTTCGCGGTGCTCCGCGAGCGCGTGGTGCAGGCCGAGGCGGCGCGCTACCGCGCCTGGTCGGCGATCAAGCCGACGGCGAACCTCCAGACGACCTACACGCACTACGACCGCGAGATCGCCTTCGACGTGGGGCCCGCCTCGGTCGTGATCCAGCCGCAGAACCAGTTCGGCCTCGTGGTGGCCGGGGCGCTTCCGCTGTTCCGCGGCCCCGCCTACCCCCGCATCGGCGCGGCGCGCAACGCCGTCGAGGCCGCGCGGCTGCGGGAGATCCGCACCCGGCAGGACTTCCTGCTCCGCGTCGCGCAGGCCTACTACCTGGTGGTGACGCGCAAGGATGCGGTCAAGGCGCTGGAGACCAAGCTCTCCGTGGACAGGAAGCACCTGGCCGCGGCGAAGGCGCGCTTCGAGGTGGGGCAGTCACCGCGCACCGAGGTGCTGCGGGCCGACCTCGTCGCCACCCAGGACGAGCAGAACCTCCTCGCGCAGCGAAATGGCGTCCAGGCCGCCCGGCGTGCGCTCGCCATCCTGATCGGGGCGCCGGGCGCGCCGGACGTCGAGCGGCCGGCCGAGCCTCCCAGCCCGGCGGGGAGCGGCGACGCCATGCTGGCGACCGCGCACGACCAGCGCGCCGATCTCAAGGCGGCCGACCTCGCGCTGGTCATCGCCCAGCAGACGCGCAAGGCCGTCTGGTGGAGCTTCCTCCCCCTCCTCGACCTCAACTTCGTCTACCGCGACACGCGCCCCTCCTCGGAGTTCAACCCGGCGGCCTGGAACCTGGTGGCCACCTTGAGCTTCCCGATCTACGACGGCGGCCAGCGCTACGCCGACCTGCGCGAGACACGCTCGCGCATCGCCGAGGCCGCGGCGCAGAAGCAAGCGCTCGAGCTCGACATCGAGACCGAGATCGTGCGCCTGCGGGCGGACCTGGCGTCGGCGACGGCGGGGGTGGTGAGCGCGCGCAAGGCGTTGAGCCTGGCGAAGACCACCGCCGAGGACATGGAGGCGAGCTTCCAGGTCGGCGCCTCCACCCAGCTCGACGTCCTCGACGCGACCCAGCGCCTGCTCGACGCGGAGCTGGGGCTCTCCTCGGCGCTCTTCAACCGCGACCTGGCGCGCCTCGCGCTCGCCCACGCGCAGGGGCGCTTCGATCCCCTGCGCGCCAGCCGATAGTGAAGCTGAAGAGGACGCCGCGACGCCGTCCTCATGGAGTCCTCGATGTCGAAGAAGATCTCGATCCCCCTCACGGCCCTCATCGCCCTCGCCGCGGGCTGCCAGCGCGAGGCCACGAAGGACACCAAGAAGAGCACCGCGGTCACCGTCCAGGTGATGCCGCTCGAGCCCTCCTCGATCGCCCGCGTCCTCAGCTACGACGCCGACGTGCAGGGCGAGCTGGAGGTGAAGGTCTTCGCGCAGGTCGCCGAGCGCATCGTCTCCTTGCCGGTGGAGGAGGGCGACGTGGTCAAGCAGGGGCAGACGCTGGCGGTGCTGCGCGCGGACAGCCTCACCGAGGGGGTCCGCTCGGCGGTGGCCGCGGTCGACGCGGCGCGGGCTGATCGCGACAACCTGAAGGAGGAGCTGCAGCGCGCCGAGAAGCTCGCCTCCCGCCAGATCGTCTCGCGCTCGCAGGTCGATCAGCTCCGCTCGCGCCTCGCCTCCGCCGAGGCGCAGATCCGGCGCCTCGAGGCGATGTCGAGCCAGGCGAGCACCGCGCGGGGCTACGGCGTCGTGCGCGCGCCCATCGCCGGCGTGGTCGGCCGCCGCTTCCTCAGCCTCGGCGACATGGCCGCGCCGAGCCTCCCCATCCTGACCCTGGTGCGCAGCCACCGCGTCGACCTCCTCGTCGAGGTCCCCGAGCAGGAGCTGGCCCAGGTGCGCGAGGGGATGGTGGTGCAGGTGCGGGTCGCGCGCCACGGCGAGCGGGCCTTCCTGGGCAAGGTCATCCTGATCGCCCCCACCATCGACCGCCAGACCCGCACCGCGCGGATCAAGGTCCGCGTGGAGAACGCCGGCCGTGAGCTGATGCCCGGCATGCTCGCGCGGGTCTCCCTCGAGGTCGAGCGCCGGAGCGGCGTGCTGGTCGTGCCCTACTCGAGCCTGATCATCGAGACCGCGCCCAGCGGCGGCGTCGCCTACCGGGCCTTCGTCGCCGAGGGCACCACCGCGCGCGAGCGCCAGGTCAGCGTCGGCATCATCGACGTCGCCCGCGTGGAGGTGACCGCCGGCCTCAAGCCGGGCGAGGTGCTGATCACCCAGGGCCAGCACCTCCTCGACGAGGGCAAGCAGCTCCTCATCACCGAGCGGCTGGGACCTGACGGCAAGGTCCTGCCGGGCGGGCCGGCCTCGACGCCGCACGCGGAGGCGGGCCGATGAGCCTCGCCTCCGCCAGCGTCAAGCGAGGCGTCACCTTCGGGATGCTCTTCCTGGTGGTGGCCGGCTTCGGGCTCTTCTCCCTCGCGCGCCTGCGCATCGACCTCTACCCGGACGTCGACTTCCCGCTGGTGCTGGTCGCCACCGAGTACGAGGGCGCCGGGCCGCGCGAGATCGAGGACCTGGTCACCCGCCCCATCGAGGGGGCGGTCGCCTCCGTCGACGGCGTCAAGAAGGTGAGCTCCACCTCCAAGCAGGGCGTCTCGGTGGTGATGGTGGAGTTCAACTGGGGCGCCGACCTGAAGCAGGCCGAGATCGACGTCCGCAAGTACCTGGACATGACCAAGCAGGGTCTGCCCTCGGACATCAAGAACCCGCTCGTCTTCGCGGTGAACCCCGCGATGCAGCCGGTGGCCTTCCTCGGCCTGCGCGGCCCCTACCCGGAGACCAAGCTGCGGGAGCTCGCCGAGGAGAAGATCCAGCCGCTGATGGAGCGCATCGAGGGGATCGCGCTCGCCGAGACGGTGGGCGGCGGCAAGCGCGAGATCCAGGTGCTGGTCGACCCGCGCCGCTCGGCGGCGGCCGGGGTCTCGCCGCTGCAGGTGGTGAGCGCGCTCCGCGCCGAGAACGTGCAGCTCCCCGGCGGGACCTACGACCAGGGCGGCTGGGAGTTCACCATCCAGGCCAAGGGCAAGTTCACCGGCGTGCGCCAGATCGAGGAGGTGGTGGTGGGGCTGCGCCAGGGCGTGCCGGTGCGGGTGCGCGACGTGGCCCGGGTGTACGACGGCCTCAAGGAGGAGACGCGCATCGTCAGGAACGACGGTCACTCCGGCATCATGATGATGGTGCGCAAGCAGAGCGACGCCAACACGGTGCAGGCGGTGCGCGCGCTGAAGGCGGCGCTGCCGGAGATCGAGAAGAAGGCGGGCCGCGGGATCAAGGTCTCCATCCTCTTCGACCAGGGCGAGATCGTCGAGAAGTCGATCGGCAACCTGGGCAGCACGGGCTGGCAGGCGATCCTCCTCACCTTCCTGGTGCTGATCGTCTTCCTGCGCGAGCTGCGGCCCTCGCTGATCGTCGCCGCCTCCATCCCGCTCTCGGTGCTGGCCACCTTCGCGGTGATGGACGCCATGGGGCTCACCCTGAACATCATCTCGATGTCCGGGCTCGCGCTCGCCCTCGGCATGCTGGTCGACAACTCGATCGTGGTGCAGGAGAGCATCTTCCTGCGCGCCGAGGCCGGCGACCCGCCGCGCGAGGCCGCGGTCCAGGGCAGCAAGGAGGTGACGCTCGCCATCGCCGCCTCCACGCTGACCACGCTGGTCGTCTTCCTTCCCATCCTCTTCGTGCCCGGGATCGCCGGCAAGATGTTCCGCGACCTGAGCATCACCGTCTGCGTCTCGCTCACCGTCTCGCTGCTGGTGGCGATGACCGCGGTGCCGCTCGCCAGCTCGCGGCTCCTGCGCTCGCAGGCGGCCAAGAAGGCGAGGCGGCGGGGGCCGATCTACCGGCTCCTCGGCGCGTTCCAGGAGTGGATGACGGGCCTCTACGCCCGCCACCTCGGCTGGGTGCTCCGGAACCGGAAGAAGACCTACGCGCTCGTCACCCTGATCACGGCCGCCTCCGTCGCCGTCGCCACGCGGATCCCCACCAACTTCTTCGCGGCGCAGGACATCGGCCTGATCGAGCTGAACGTGGAGGGGCCGGTCGGCTCCTCGCTCGAGGTGACCGCCGCGGGCTTCCGCCGGCTGGAGAAGATCGTCCAGGATCACGTCCCCGAGCTGCGCACGATGAACGCGGACGTGGGCACCGGCGAGGGCTTCGTCGCGCTCTTCGCCAAGGGCGCCTACTCGGGGACGCTGCGCCTGAAGCTGAAGGACCAGAAGGAGCGCCGCCGCAAGCAGACCGAGGTCGAGAACGACCTCCGCGCCCGCTTCGGCCGCATCCCCGGGCTCACCGCCACCGTGCAGTCGCACAACTTCACCGGCGCCCAGGGCGACATCATCGTCGAGATCTACGGCCAGGACCTGGAGAAGGCCCACGACCTGGGGATGAAGATCAAGGAGCTGGTGAAGGGGGTGAAGGGCACCGCGGACGTGACCTTCAGCCTCGAGTCGGGCAAGCCGGAGATCGAGGTGCTCTTCGATCGCTCGCGGCTCGCCGCGCTGGGGCTCAGCACGGCCGCGGTCTCGCAGACCATCTCCACCTTCTTCGCCGGCAAGATCGCCTCCATCTACCAGGAGGGCGGCTACGAGTACGACATCCGCGTGCGCGGCCCGCGCGACTACCGCAGAGACGACCGCAGCCTGCGCACGCTCCCGCTCGTCACCCCGACCGGCGCCTCGGTGACGCTCGGCTCGGTGGCGAGCATCCGGCCGGCGGTGGGCCCGACCGCGATCACGCGCAAGGACCAGCAGCGCATCGTCACCGTCAGCGCCGCGGTGCCGGGGAAGAACCTCGGCCAGGTGGTCGCCGACCTGGAGAAGAAGCTCGCCGCCTACTCGTGGCCCGAGGGCTTCACCCACCGCATCGGCGGCGAGGCGGAGGACTTCCAGGAGTCCTTCAAGTGGCTGGGGCTCGCGCTCCTCGCCTCGATCCTGCTCGTCTACATGGTGATGGCCGGGCAGTTCGAGTCGCTGGTGCACCCCTTCGTCATCCTCTTCGCCATCCCGCTCTCGGCGGTGGGGGTGGTGCTCGCGCTGGTGCTGACCGGGACCACGCTCAGCGTCACAGCGTTCATAGGCATCGTCATCCTCGGCGGCATCGTGGTGAACAACGCCATCGTGCTGATCGACTACGTGAACCAGCTCCGCGAGCGCGGGATGGAGATCCTCGACGCGCTCCTCGAGGCCGGACGCCGGCGCCTGCGGCCGGTGCTGATGACCGCCGGCACCACCGTCCTCGGCATGCTCCCGCTCGCGCTCGAGCTCGGCGAGGGCGCCGAGGGTTGGTCGCCGATGGCGCGCACGGTGATCGGCGGCCTCACCGCCTCGACGGGCCTCACGCTCCTCGTCATCCCTGCCCTCTACGGCAGCGTGGAGCTCTGGCGCGAGAAGCGCCGCAAGCGGCGCGAGGCGCGGCGGGCCGCGAAGCTCGCGGCCCAGCCGGCGGAGGGCTGATGCCGCTGAGCCGAAGTGGCAGCGACGCGGGAGCGCCGCTCGAGCTGACGGTGGCCGCCGACGAGGCCGGGCTCCGCCTCGACCAGCTCGTGCGCCGCCGGCTGCCCGGCCTCTCGCGCCGCTCGCTGGCGCGGCTCCTCGAGGCGCGGCAGATCCTCGTCGACGGCCGCCGCGGCGACAAGGGCGAGCGCCTCCGCGCCGGCCAGCAGGTGGTGGTGGCGCCGGGGGCGCGGAGCGAGCGGCCGGTGCCCCAGCCGGAGCTCGAGCTCGACGTGCTCGCCGTCCTCCCCGACCTGGTCGCCGTCAACAAGGCCGCCGGGCCGCCTTGCCACCCGCTCGTCCCCGGCGAGACGGAGACGGTGGCGAACGCGCTCCTCGCGCGCTTCCCCGAGTGCGCGGACGCCAGCCCGCTCGCGCGCGAGGGCGGCCTCGTACACCGCCTCGACGCGAGCACGAGCGGCGTGCTCCTCGCCGCGCGCACCCCCGAGGCCTACGGGCGTCTGCGCGGCCGCTTCTCCGCCGGGCAGGTGCAGAAGCGCTACCTCGCGCTGGTCAGCGGGGCGGTGGCCGGGCCGGGCGTCGTCGAGCTCGCGCTCCGCACCATGCCCGGCGACCAGCGCCGGATGGCGGTCCTCGAGGGCATCACCGCGGAGGGGCAGGCGGCGCGCACCGAGTACCGGCCGCTCGAGCGCCTCGCCTCCACGACCTCGGGGCACGTCACCCTGGTGGAGATCACCTGCTCGAGCGGGCGGCGGCACCAGGTCCGCGTCCACCTGGCGCACGCCGGCCACCCGCTCGTCGGTGACCTCCTCTACGGCGGCCCGGCGCTGGCCGGCTTGGAGGGCGCGTTCCTCCACGCCTCGCGCCTCGCGGTGCCCGCCGAGGGGCTCGACCTCGGCGCGCCGCTCCCCGGGGAGCGCGCGGCGCTGCTCGCCCGGCTCGGATCCGCGCTCGAGCTGTGATACACCTCTCGAACTGAGCGGAGGCACCATGGCCTGGATGGCCGCGCACGTCTTCGTGCGCTGTGACGATCAGGATCGCGTGGCGGGCGCGCTCGCGGAGCTGCTCCGTCGCGGGGAGCACGCGACCAGCCACGAGGGGATCGAGGATCTCCCCGAGCCGCTGGTGGTGAGCCCGGCCCTCGAGGGCTGGATCGCGGCGAGCAACGCGCGCGCCTGGTTCGACGAGCTGCCCTGGGTGGCGGCCGAGCTCTCGAAGGCCTGCGCCGCCCGCGCCGTCTCCTGCGAGCTGGTCGGCGTCAGCTACGCGCTCCGCCTCGCCGAGCACGAGGCTGGCCAGGAGCGCTCCCGCGTCGCCACCCCGAGCGGCGCCTGGACCGGCGCCACCGAGGAGCCCGCGCTGATGCCTCGCTACGAGGACGCGGAGCGGGTCGCCTGGCGCGAGCTCGGCAGGTGCGGCGTGCCGCAGACGCTGATCGCCATCGGCACCTCGCCGTTCGGGCGGCCGGTGGGCTCGGCGCGGCCGCTCGGCCAGGGGGTGACGCTCCTGCGCCGGGGCGGCGAGGTCGAGCGCGGCGAGCGCGAGGTGCGGGCGGTGCCGTTCTCGGGCGACGATCCGCCGGTCGTGCCGACCAGCAGCGGGACCGACTTCGGCATCACGCTCTTCGAGGACCGCTACGTCGAGGGTCGGCCCGACACGGAGACCCTCGACAACCTCCTCGCCGTCGAGGAGGAGCTGCTCTCTCGCGCGCGCCGCGCGCGCCCCGACGCGCAGGTCTCGCTCACGGTGACCTACCACGCCGGCCTCCACCAGGACGTCCTCGACGACGCCCTCAAGCGCCGCGGCCGGCCCACCGCGGAGTTCAAGGAGCGCGACTCTCGCGCCCCCTGGTGGGCCTTCTGGCGCTACTTCGGGCGCGTCCGGTGAAGGAGCGCGAGGCGAGCGAGGGCGAGCGGGCGCCGGCCCCGGCCGCCCTCCCCGGCGCCGCGCTCACCCTCGCGCTCCTCTTCGCCATCAACCTCCTCAACTACATCGACCGCTACGTGCTGCCCGGCGTGCTGCCGCTGGTGGAGAAGCACTTCGGCGTCAGCAAGGAGCGCCTCGGCTGGCTGGCCCCGGCGTTCCTCGTCGTCTACATGCTCACCTCGCCGGCCTTCGGGCTCCTCGGCGATCGCCGGCCGCGCCGACTCCTGATCGGCGCCGGCGTGCAGCTCTGGAGCCTGGCCACCGCCGCCGCCGGGCTGGCCCGCTCCTTCGGGGAGCTCCTCGTCTCCCGCATGCTGGTCGGCGTCGGCGAGGCGGCCTACGGCACCACCGCGCCCACGGTCATCTCCGACCTCTACCCGCAGCGGAGCCGCGGCCGCGCGCTCGCGCTGTTCTACGTGGCTATCCCGGTCGGCAGCGCGCTCGGCTACGTCCTCGGCGGCGCCATCGGCTCGGCCTCCTCCTGGCGCGCCGCCTTCTGGATCGTCGGGCTGCCCGGGCTCCTCGTCGGGCTCCTCGCCTACTGGATGCGCGAGCCGGTGCGCGGCGCCAGCGAGGGCGTCGAGGAGCAGCAGCTCCGGCGCTACCTCGCGCGCAAGGTGCGGCTCGCCGACTACCTCGGGCTGCTCCGCAACCGCAGCTACCTCCTCAACACCCTCGGCATGACCGCCTACACCTACGCCGTGGGCGGCATCTCCTACTGGATGCCGACCTACCTCAACCAGCAGCGGCGCCTGCCGCTGGCGGCCGCGAGCTTTCGCTTCGGGCTGGTCACCGTCGGCACCGGGATCGCTGGCACCCTCGGCGGGAGCTGGCTCGCGGAGCGGCTGGCGCGGCGCCTCCGCGGCGCCTACTTCCTCGTCTCCGGGGCCGGCATGCTGGCGGCGGCGCTCCCCTTCTACCTGGCGGTGACCAGCGAGCGGCCGGCGGTCTACTGGCCCGCGCTGATCCTGGCCGAGCTCTTCCTCTTCGTGAACACGGGGCCGAGCAACACGGTGATCGTCAACGTCACCGCGCCGGCGCTCCGCACCACGGCCTTCGCCGCCAACATCCTGGTCATCCACGCGCTCGGCGACGTCCTCTCGCCGGTGGTGATGGGTCGCATCGCGGATCGCGCCGACCTGGGGACCGCCTTCCTCTCCACGCTGGCGGTGGTGGTGCTGAGCGGGCTCGCCTGGCTGGCGGGCACGCCCTGGCTCGGCCGGGACAGCGATCGCGTGCGCGAGGAGATGCAGGCCGCGCGCGCGGAGGGAGCGGCGCCGTGACGCTGGTCGAGCTCCTGGGCGAGGACGGGCTCCTGTTGCTCCCGCTCGTGGCCGAGGAGCGCGGCCGGCTGCTGGTCGGGGGAGGGGCCGGCCAGCCGCTCCGCCTCCCGCCCGAGCGGGTGCTCTTCCGACACGAGGTCGGGGAGGAGGACGCCGCCGCGCTCGCCGCCCACCTCGAGGGGCTCGCGGCGCAGGTCGACGTGCACCTGCTCTGGGAGAGCGTGCAGGACCAGGGCGCTCTCGACGCCGCGGCCCTGGCGCGGCTCTACTTCGGCGAGGAGAGCGAGGCGCACGCCTCCGCGGTCTTCCGCGCGCTCTCGCGGGAGCGCGTCCACTTCCGCCGCCGCGGGCGTGGCTTCGAGGCGCGCGCGCCGGAGGACCTGGCGCAGGTCGACGAGCAGCGCCGCGTCGAGGAGCGGGGGCGCGCCGAGGTGCACTCGCTGGCGGCC
>JAKLHH010001279.1 GCA_022710245.1 Myxococcota bacterium | reverse complement strand
GCGACGAGGAGAGGCTCGCTGCCAGAGCGACCAGCAGCGCCGCGGTGGGCGTGGAGATCTGCATCGCTGTGAGTACGGCGTGGCGGCCGAAGTCTTCCCGAGGATCCACGCCCGGGCTGGGGCTGGCCAACCGTGCCGCCCTGGGGCCCGGAGCCCGCGGGGCCGGGAGGGCTACAACGCAGGCTTCCCGCGCATCTGGGACGCCGAGCGCGAGCGCGAGCGGCGCGAGGCGAGCCCTCACTGGTCGCGGTGACGCGGCAGAACCGCGTGGTGTTCGAGCGCGCGCTCGAGGCGGACGCACGGGTGCCGAAGCTGGTGCAGGTCGGCCGCGTGAACTACGACCTCTGGGTGGAGCCGTTCATCACGCTGCGCCTCGCCAACGAGGTGGGCTCGAGCGGCAGCCCGGTCTTCGCCAGGCGGAGCGACCGGGTGATCGGCATGCTCAGCGCGGGCGGCGGGAACGCCGACGCCCTGGCTCGCCCGCTGGGGCCGATCCTGGAGAAGATCGCCACTCAGCGCGCCAGCATCGCCGACCCGGCCTGGCGCCGCGCGGTCGACCGGCTGCTGGCGACGCATCGGATCGCGCAGCCGCCGCAGGCGCAGCCCACGCCCGGGGGCGTGTCCCGCTCGAGGTGAGCCGTCACCCCCGAGCCGCCATCCCCGAGGCTGCCGCCCCCTGGACGAGCGCCCCTCCGTCTGCGAGAGTCCCTCCTCGGCGTGCGCACGCGGAGACGACGATGGCGTTCAAGAAGAAGTCCCCGGTCCCGGTCAAGCCCGACGAGCTCAAGCCTCCGAGCTTCGCCCGGAAAGACGGCGTCCTCTCCTGGGCGCTCGACGAGTCGCCGAACCAGCTCCTCTGGCTCCCGACAGCGGGCTGGCGTCTGCTCGTCATCACCAGCAAGGCGCCTATCTACGCGAGCCTGCCCGAGGGCGAGCTCTTCAAGCTGATCAAGCTGTACGGGCTGCGCGCGAGCGCGGACGCGAAGTAGCCGCTCCGCTCGCTGTCACGTCGTGGCGTCACGCGACGCACCGTCGACTGCCGTCCTCTCCGGCGTCTGCTGTCCACGACGGGGAGCCTCCCCCGCGAGGCGTGGCGCGACGTCCACGCCCCGCGCCCTCGCGGCCTGGGTCGCCCTCGCGATCTCGCGCGCTTCGCCGAGGAGCGCTCGCGCCCAGGGCTTGCATCCGGGGAGGACGGACTCCGCGGGAGGGCACATGGCTCGCATGGTCACGCTCTGCGTCCGCGTCCTCCGCCTCGGGCTCCTCGGCCTCCTCGGCCTCCCCGGCGCCTGTGGCGGACGCCCCGCGCTCCTCGCCGATGGAGCGGTGCCCCGGCCGACGAGCCCCGACGGAGCACCGGGCCTCGCGGCCGACCAGGGGCAGCACCCATCGCCCCCGCTCGCGCCCAGCTGGTCCTGCGCCACCCGCTCCGATGGCCGCACGCTCTGCAGCCTCGCCGGCGGTCTGCCACCCGGTGGGAGCGGCTGGCGGTGCCACCTGCACCGGACCGAGCCCGGCAAGGAGCTCCCTTCGTCCGGAGATCCGGAGACCTGGACCTGCGACGGCAGCGCCGCCAGCGACCCGAGCGGGGCCGGCTGGAGCTGCAAGGAGCTGCCCCTGCCTGCCCGCGATGCGCCCCCGAGCGGCCTCTGGCGCTGCAGCAAGGTGGGCCCGACCGACGAGCCCACCGCCGACCACTCCTGGGTCTGCTGGAAGAGCAGCAAGGCCGGCGGCACCGTCTGCGAGCAGCAGGTCTCCACGGGGCCGCACGCGCTCGACGGCTGCTACCCCGGCCAGCGCAGGTGGTGCGGCGGCCTCGTCTACGACGGCTGGGGTCAGGTCGAGTGCGACGCGGCGACCGGCCGCTGGCGCACGAAGCTCAGCTCGGCCGGGCAGACGGTCATCGACTGCAGGGAGACCGGCGACGGCGCCCGCCCCGACACCGCCTGCGCCTGCTACCACTTCTTCTTCGACGCCACCTGCTGCGAGCGGACCGACTGTGTCCTCCCCGACGGCACCAGCGGCGCGAGCTGCCCCGCCTCCGCCGGCGCCCTCTGCAGCGAGTGCGACCCGACGGGCAAGGACTGCCAGGAGCCCGGCGCCAGGTGCATCATCACCAACCAGCACGAGACCTTCTGCGGGCGCCTCTGCTCCACTGACGCGCCCTGCCCTGCCGGCTACGCGTGCATGACCATCAAGCTCGCCGGCAACCAGACGAGCGAGCAGTGCGTGCCCACGGACTTCAGCTGCTACTTCTGAGCGGCTCGCTGGACGGACGCGGGCTGAGGTCGCCCTGCTCGCGTCCTGCGGACGCTCCCCGATGAAGAGCGCAGCGCCCGCCGCCCCACTGTCTGCTGCAGGTGCGTGAGCAGCTCGTCCATGCTGTGGTTCACCAGGTACTGGCGGAAGCGGGTGCGGTAGTTGTTGACCAGGCTGATCCCCTCCACGCTCACGTCCACGACGCGCCAGCCGGCGGGCCCGCGGGCGAGGTAGTAGTTGATCGGCATCCGCTCCTTGCTCGTCGTGACGAGCTCGGTCCGCACCACCTGCTGCTCCTCCCCGCCGCTCGAGCCGTGCACGGTGATCTTCTCGTCGCCGGCGAAGTTGTCCATCTGCTCGAGGTAGTAGTCGGCGAGCACAGTGCGGAAGAG
>JAKLHH010001278.1 GCA_022710245.1 Myxococcota bacterium | reverse complement strand
ACCGTCGGTGGGCTCGCGCTCGGCCGCCCGCTCTTCGTGCTCGTCTCCCAGCTGATCGCCAGGGCGTTCCTCGCCCTCGGTGGGGCGCACGCGGCGGTGGAGATGGTCCTCACCTGGTGGTGGCTGGCGGTCACCGCCGCGGCCGCGCCGATCGCCTGCGCGCTCGCCGCGCGCCTGGGGCTCGGACGCCGGGGGCGGCTGATCGCTGGGCTGGCGGTCGCGCTCTCTCCGGCGCTTGCCCACGTGGCGCAGGCCGTGCTCACCGACGGCCCCGCGGTCTCGCTCGCCCTGCTCGCCTGCCTTCTCGGCGTGCGTGCCACCCAGGAGCTGGGGCGCCCGGCCATCATCTCGGCCCTGGGCGCGGGGGCCTTCCTCGGGGCCGCCTGCGGGATCCGCGAGACCGCCGCGGTCGGACTGCCGATGCTGGCGCTGCTCCTCGCCGCCGCGCCGCCGACCGCGCGCTGGCGACTCGCCGGCGCCTCGCTCCTCGCCTTCCTGCTCGTGGTCGCGGCGCCGGTGGCCGCTGCAGCGCTCACCAGCCCCGACTACGTCGCCAACGTCCGGGCCTGGGTGACGGCGATGGGCCGCGAGCGCGCCTCCCACACCTACTCCTGGCGCGACCTCGCTGCCTACCTGGGGTGGCTCATCGCGCTCGGTCCGCTGACGCTGATCGCGGCCGCGACCTTCTGGATGCAGCGCCTGCGCGATCGCACCTTCTGGCGCACCCCGCTCTTCGCGGTGACCGCTCCTGCGCTGGCCGCGCTGCTGCTCCTCGGGGCGTACCAGGACATCGCCTACAGCCCACGCTACCTCCTCCCCGCCCTCGCCGGCGCGCTCGCGCTCCCGGCCGGGGCCGTCCTCGAGCGCTGGAGCCGGGCCGGCCGCCGCGGGCTCGCGCTCGTCAGCCTCGGCCTGGCCGTGCCGGCGCTGATCGCCGGCGTGGTGACCTCGACCTGCGAGCGACCCGTTCGCGAGGTGGTCGCGCGCACGCCCGCGCTGCTCGCCTCGATCCCGCCGGGCAGCCTCGTCGTCACGGGGCAACCCTGCCCGGCGGTGTTGCTCGAGGGCGTGCTCGACCGGCTGCGGACAGGCGGCCGCCGCTATGGCTGGCGGACCGCCTGCGAGACCTGGCAGGGGGAGACCCTCGAGGCCCAGCTCGAGCACGCGCGGCGCGACCGGCGCACGATCGTCGTCGATCTGCGCGACGCGAGCTGGCAGGGGCCGAGCCAGCGGGCGACGCTGACTCGCGCGCGCCAGCTGGTGGAGTCCGGCGCCCTCGCGCGCCCAGGCGGCAAGCTGGTCGTCTGGCGCTGACGGGCGCGACGCGCGCTCCCGGACCGGGTGGGGGTCTCACGCGCGATGGCTCGCTCGCCCGGCTCCTTGACACTGGAGGGCTCTCTCCGCTCTGCTAGAGGCAAGTGTCACGCACCCTGCAGCTCGCGCTCCTCGCGCTCCTCGCCGTCCTCGGCTCCGGCTGTCAGCGGCTGGTGCCCATCGGCACCGTCGAGCAGCGGGTGCTCGTCGCGCGGCGCGAGATCCGCACCCGCGACGTGATCGCGACCCGGCCCGGCGTGCGCGGCGCCCCGGTGCCCCGCCATCGCGGCCGACTGCGGCTGCAGGCCGTGACGCGCGAGACATGCGCGACCCGGCTCGAGCACGCGGTCCGCACCGACAGGGTCGAGAAGCTCGGCGATCCGCGCGGGGCACAGCGCCGCCTCCTCTGCCTGCTGCTCCCGGCGGGGGTGCTCCTCGGCGCCGTGGGCGCTCCCCTGCTCTACTACGGGCTGAAGAAGCGCGACTCGGGCGAGACCGGCGGGGCCAGCCCGGGCGGCATGATCGGCGGCGGCGCTACCTTGATCGGGCTCGGCGCCGCGGGCATCGCCACCTGTCCGGCGGTGATGCTGGCCGGGCGGCGCGGCCCGCCCCCGGAGCGGCTCGGTCGTCGCAGCGAGGGGCCGATCACGGTGCGCGTGGTGGGACGCGGCGCCGAGCCCTGCGGCGAGCGCCCGCTCCCCGGCGCCGAGCTCACCGTGGAGAGCCCGGAGCGCGCGGCGCCGAGCTCTGCTCCCGCGACGGGCGCCCCGGCCTCGCGCCCCGCCGCGCCGAGCTCGCGGCCGGCGCCGGCGCTGATCCTCACCTCCGACGCTGACGGGCACGCCGAGCTCGATCTCCTCGAGCTGATGCTGCACGCCCGCCTCGAGCAGCCGCCGGCGCGGCTCCGCGTGCGGGTGGCGGGGGTCCGCTCCTCGGTCGACCTCGCACCGACGATCGCCGCGGGCGGCGCGCTGCTGCGCACGTGGCGCCTCACGCTGGCGGCGAAGTTCCAGCGAACCGTCGAGCTCCCGCTGGGCGGCGAGCGAGACCCGCTGGTCGGCCGTCTGGCGCTGAGCTGCCCGTCCGCGCTCCGGGTCGAGCTCCGCCTCGAGGGCGAAGGGGTGCGGCCCGCGGAGGTGAGCGCTGCGACTGGCGCACCCGGCGAGCTGCTCGCCGACGGCAAGCCGCTCACCCTCGGCTGCCAGGCCGGAGAGGAGCTGATGCTGCAGCTTCGGCCGGACGCCACGGCCGCCCGCGCGCGCATCTCCATCACCGCGGGCCCGCCGCGCCGTCGCCGCTGACCTCGTCGCCGCTGACCTCGTCGCCGCTGACCTCGTCGCCGCTGA
>JAKLHH010001277.1 GCA_022710245.1 Myxococcota bacterium | reverse complement strand
TGTCCCGCGGAGCCCCGACGCGTCGCTCGCCGGAGGGGGCGTCGAGGTGAGCCCCGACGCGTCGCTCGCCGGAGGGGGCGTCGAGGCGAGCCCCGACCCGTCGCTCGCCGGAGGGAGAGTCCGCCCGCGGCGCTGTCGCGGGGGACGCCCGCAGCGCCGTCGCGGTGGATGCCTGCGGTCCGCTCGGGGGCTTGCGCGGTCCGCTCGGCTGCGGACGCAGCGGGCCGGTCACCCGGCGCTCGCCTGGCGAGCTCTCCTCGCGCTGTACCGGCCGCTGCAACGTCGCGCGCAGCTCGGCGGAGCTCTCGAGCTGCTCCTCCGTCCTCGCCGTCTTCGCCGCCACGCGCGCCGAGGAGGCGCGCGACTGATCGAGGCGCGGGGACGATGCCCGGCGTGCCGTCGCGCCTCCCTCGGGGCTCTCGACTCGCGGTGCGGACGCCTGGCGCCTGAGCCCCGCGCTCATCGGGCCGGGCCGCTCGAGCACGTGGCTCAGCTGCTGGATCAGCGCCTCGACGCTCTGGAACCGATCCCCCGGGCTCTTCGCCATCGCCCGCGCGAGGATGGCATCGGTCTCGGGTAGCAGGCCGGGCGCCAGCTCGAGCACCGGCGTGGGTCGCTCGTTGCACACCTTGTAGAGGATGGCCAGCGCGGTCGGGGCGTCGAAGGGCAGCGCCCCGGTGAGGCACTGGTAGGCGATCACGCCCAGCGCGTAGACGTCGGTCCGGTGGTCGACCTCCTCGCCCTTGGCCTGCTCCGGCGCCATGTAGTGCGGCGTCCCGACGATGGCGTTCTCCTGCGTCAGGCGACTCGAGCGCTTGATCATCGAGAGCCCGAAGTCGAGGAGCTTGACCTGGATGTCGTCCTCGGGGGAGCGGGTGAGGAAGATGTTCTCCGGCTTGAGGTCGCGGTGCACGATGCCGCGCCCGTGGGCGGCGGTCAGCGCGCCCCCCACCTGGGTCATGATGCGCATCAGCTCGGGGCGCGGGATGCGCTTGACCCGGGTGAGGTAGCGACCGAGGTCCTCCCCCTCGAGGTACTCCATCACGATGAAGGGCTGCCCCTCCTCGGTGACGTTGAAGTCATGCACCTCGACGATGTGGGCGTGCCCGATCTCGCTGGCGATCTCCGCCTCGCGACGGAAGCGGGCGTAGAGCTCGGGGGTGTCCGCCGCGCCGGCGCGGAGGACCTTAACGGCGTAGCGCTTCTTCGTCAGGCGGAGGTGGACCGCCTCGTAGACCCTCCCCATGCCGCCCTCGCCGAGGAGGCGCTCGAGGCGGTAGGTGCTGGCGAGCACCCTCCCCTGCAGGGGGTCGGGCGGTGCCGCCTGCACAGGCTCGCTCTTCTCACCAGGTTCCACCAGCAGCGAGCTTAGCCCACGGCCACGAGCCGAGTCGAGTTATCGCTGGACCGCCTCAGCGGTGGCTGCGCGGGTGGTCTGGCGCCGGGCGACAGCCCGCATCCTCGTGGAGGGGCGAGAGGAAGCGGAGGAGCTCGCGGTTGACCGTGGGCCAGGCGTCGAGCGCGACGAAGTGACCGGCGTCCTCGACGAGCACCAGCTCCCCCTCGCGGCACCGGTCGATGGAGGGGCGCGCCAGCTCCTCCCCCAGCGCCTGGTCGCGCCTGCCCCAGAGGAGCAGGGTGGGCGGCTGGACCGGATCCTGGCCAGGCCGCGCCCGGCGACGGACGGCGGCCCGGTACCAGGCGAGCATGCCGCGGAGCGCCCCCGGCGCCAGGTAGGCCTCGCGGTAGACCGCGAGATCCTCCTCGGAGCAGCTGCCCGGCGCGGTGCTCCGGCGCATCAGCTGCAGGAGGCGGCGCGCCCCCCGGGCACCGAGGAGCGCCTCCGGCAGCCAGGGGAGCTGGAAGAAGCCCATGTACCAGCTGCGACGGAGCTGCGCCGGGGTGCGGAGCGCCTGCGCGAAGACCCGCGGGTGCGGGACGTTCAGCGCGGCCAGCCGCGCCACGATCTGCGGGCGCTGCAGCGCCAGCCACCAGGCGACCGCCGCGCCCCAGTCGTGGCCGATCACCGCGGCGCGCTCGCGCCCGAGCCCGTGGATCAGCGCGGCGACGTCGTCGGCCAGGCGGTCGCGGGTGTAGGCCGCCAGGTCCGAGGGCTTGTCGCTGCCCGCGTAGCCGCGCTGATCGGGCGCCGCCACGCGGAAGCCCGCGGCGGCCAGCGGGCCGAGCTGGTTCCGCCAGGCGTACCAGAGCTCGGGGAACCCGTGCAGGAGGACGACGAGCGGACCGTCGGGGGGGCCGGCGAGCGCCACGTGCAGGCGTGCCCCGGCACCGTCGAGGGTGCGGTGCTCGAGGTCGGGCGGCAGCGCCGGACGGGGGCCGGCCGTCGCGCCAGGATCGGCTGCTGCGGTGCTCGCGAGTCTCTCTGCGCTCTCCACCTGGTCCTCCTGTCCGGGCTGTCCTGCTCTATATGGATCGTCACCGGGCGCTGCGCCGGCGCCCCCCCCAAAAAAATCTCCCGCGCAGGGATGAACGCTCTGGCCCACCCCTGCAACACATCGCGGTCGGACAAGTGGAACAGCAGCAGCGGCATTTTGGCTGGCGCTGGTCGCCCGTGTGCCCGGGGGGGCGCAGGCGGCGAGCGCGACGCGGTCGTCCGCGCGGCGACCCTCACTCGTGAGGTCCTCATGCGAGCTCTCGGCG
>JAKLHH010001276.1 GCA_022710245.1 Myxococcota bacterium | reverse complement strand
CGCGAGGGCGAGGAGCGCGAGCTTTAGCACCACGACGCCCGGCTCGCCGCCGGCCCGGTGGGCGAGGCCGAGGGCGAGATCGCCGAGCCACTCGGGGTGGCCGGGGAGGGCGTCACCGAGGGTGCGCGCGTCGAGGCGCTGGAAGCCCTGCGTCGCCAGCTCGCGGGCCATGGCGAGCCGGGCGAGCTCGTCGGGGTCGACCAGGCGCCAGGGCGCGAGGAGGAGCAGCCCCGCGGCGAGCAGCGCGAGGCCCGGCCACCCGCGCGGCGCTCGTACGGTCACGCGCGGGTCACCACCGGCTCCGCGTCCTGCGCGGCGCGCTCGAGGAGCGGTTCGAGCGCGAGCCGCTCCTCGGCGGCCTCGACGCTGTCCAGCTTGGCGCGGGTCAGCGGGTGGCGCGGCACGAAGAGCGAGCAGCAGTCCTCGTAAGGCTCGATGGAGAGGTCGTAGGTGCCGATGCGCTGGGCGAGGGAGATGGTCTCGTGCTTGTCGTTGGCCAGCAGCGGCCGCAGGATCGGGAGCTCAGCGGCGTGCTCGATGCAGGCGAGGTTCTCCAGCGTCTGGCTGGCGACCTGACCCAGGTTCTCGCCGGTCGCCAGCGCCAGGCAGCCGCTGCGCCGCGCGATCCGGCAGGCGATGCGCATCATCGCGCGGCGGTAGAGCACCACCGCCATCTCGCACGGCGCGCCGTCGCGGATGGCCAGCTGCACGGGGGTGAAGGGCACCACGTCGAGGGTCAGCTCCCCCTGCGCGGGCGCGAGCTTGCCGGCGAGCTGCTCGACCTTGGCGCGCGTGCGCTGGCCCGTGTAGGGCGGCGAGTGGAAGTAGACCGCGCGCAGCACGCACCCGCGCTTCTGCATCAGGTGTCCGGCCACCGGGGAGTCGATGCCGCCCGAGAGCAGCAGCGCCACGCGGCCCGAGCAGCCGACGGGGAGCCCGCCGGCGCCCTCGCGGCGGTCGACGAAGACGAAGCTCCGCACCGGGCCGATCTCGACGCCGACCACCAGCTCCGGGTCGTGCAGGTCGACGGCCACGCCGGTCTCCTCGAAGATGCGCGCGCCGACGAGGCGGCCGATCTCGGGCGAGGCGACCGGAAACTGCTTGTCCGCGCGGCGCGCGCTGACGCGGAAGGAGCGCGGGCGGCGTCGCTCGATGACCTCGCGCGCCAGGGCCAGCGCCGCGTCGCCGACGGCCTCGACCTCGCTCGCGACGGCGACGGCGGGGCTGAGGGAGGAGAGGCCGAAGACGCGCGCGAGGCGCTCGATCGCGGCGGAGATCGCGGCGGGCGCGGCGGTCACGAAGAGCCGCCCCTGCCCCCGCTCGAGGCTGGCGCCCTCGACCCCGGAGAGCGCGCGGCGCACGTTGGCCTCCAGCAGCGACTCGAACTGGGGCCGGTTGCCTCCCTTCAGGAAGAGCTCGCCGTAGCGGAGCACGATCAGGTCACACTGCATGGGATGGGTCCTCTCGTTCGTCACGCCGCACTCTCCCTCACGCCGAGTCGCTCGCACTCACGCGGTCCACACGTAGTCGGAGCAGTATACCTCGCTCGCTCGACGGGGGAAGCGTGACTGCGGTCAGGCCATCGGACCCGCCGCACAGCGGAAGCTCTGCCGAGGGCGGAGAATGTTCGGAGTGTGTACTTAGCTGGCGCCGGCGCCCGGGGCTGATCCCGCGCGAGGGCCCCGCGGCCGCGGACCTTGCCAGGCGAACACCGGGTGTGAGGACCCTCGGGGGACGATTCGCCGAGCGTTGATCGCTCGGGTGGAGCGGAGGCCTCGGGCGCTCGCCGAGGGTCCTTGGCCGCGGGCCCCTCGCGTCGGCGCACGCGCGAACCTCCGACGTCGAGGCGGGCATGGTCGTGGCTGCGCGCATGGTCGTGGTTGCGGGCATGGTCGTGGTTGCGGGCCGAAGGCGCATTGGCTCGACACCGACGCTAGAGACGCTGGACAGGAGGGGAGGGTCAGACCGAGAGCGCCCGGAGGGCCTCCGCGAAGATCGCGGCCGCGCGCAAGACCTCGTCATCTGTGGTCTGGCGGCTCAGCGACAGCCGGACGATGCCCACCTCGCGCGAGACCCCCATCGCCTCGAGGACGTGGCTGCGCAGGCTCCGTCGGCTGTGGCAGGCCGCGCCGCTCGACACGATCACGCCGCGCTCCTCGAGGGCGTTGGTCAGCACCTCCGAGGGCACGCCGGGCACGGCGACGCAGAGGAGGTGCGCGCTGCGCCGCGCGGGATCACCGAGGACCGTCAGCCGGGGGCAGCGCTGCTCCAGCTCCGCCTGCAGCTGCCGCCCTCGATGCTCCACCTCCGCCGGCGAGGCCGCCCGCGCGAGCTCGACGGCGCGCGCCAGCCCTGCGGCGCCGGGGACGTTCTCGGTGCCCGGCCGCCGCCCCGCCTCCTGATCCCCGCCGCCCCAGAGCGGGTTCAGGTGGACGCCGCGAGCGAGCGCGACGCACCCGACGCCCTTCGGTCCGTGCAGCTTGTGCGAGGAGAGCGTCAGCAGGTCGGCGCCGAGCCCGGCGAGCGTGGGGCGCAGGAGCCCGAACGACTGCACCGCGTCGACGAGCACACGGCAGCGCGGAGCCCGCGCCTTCACCCGCCGCGCGATCTCGTCCACGGGCTGCCGCACGCCCGTCTCGTTGTTCACGTGCATCACGGCGCAGAGCCGCGTCTC
>JAKLHH010001275.1 GCA_022710245.1 Myxococcota bacterium | reverse complement strand
CACATCTGTCACCCCTGGCCCGGGCAGCGCCTGCGCGTGACCACCCGAAGCAAGAGCCGGATGCGGTAATGCCGCACGTCCGGATCCGTGGAGGGGGTGATCAGCGATGGTCATTCCTACTCCGACTGCCGACTCCCTTGAGCAAGGCGCGGGCCAGGGGCGATCCAGCAACGATTGCGGGGGGAACGGCCAGTCGAGCGAGCGAGCTGGAGCCAGGAGTCCCCGGCTCGATGGCAGGTCGGGCAGCCAGCGGCAGGGAGCCGCAGCGAGGTCGACCTCGCTGCGGCTGCGGCGGCTCAGTCGACCCAGGTCACGAGCTCGTCGAGGCTCGCGCGCTCCCGGGGGAAGTCATTGATCGGCGCCGGCTCGGGGTAACCGAGCGCCACGCCGATGGCGAAGCGCTTGCCCTCGGTGCGGGGCAGCAGCTCGCGCAGCAGGTCGGGCTGACGCACGGCCATCGCCATGATGCAGGTCCCCAGGCCGTGCTCGTGAGCGGCGAGGCAGAGGCTCTGCACCCAGAGCCCGACGTCGAAGCACTGGTACTGCGCGGGCACCCGCTCGTCGATGGCGACGAAGACCACGCAGGGGGCACCAAAGAAGTCGCTCGAGCCCGCCGGCGCGGGCGTGGTGGGCGAGGCGGCGATCGCGCTGCGCAGGCGGGCGGTGCGCTCGCGCATCTCCTCGGGCCACGCGTCGCGAGCCGGCATGGTCAGGTCCGGCGCCCCAGGCGCCTCGCTCTGCGTCCGGACCTGCAGCTTGGCGCGGAGCCGGGCGAGCGTCTCACCGCGCACGACCCAGATCGTCCAGGGCTGCGTGTTGGCCCAGGAGGGCGACCAGCGGGCCTCGTCGAGGAGCTGGCGCAGGAGCGCGTCGTCGACGGGACGGGGCTGATACTTGCGGATGCTCCGCCGGCCGCGGAGCGCTTGCTCGAGGGTCATGGTGGGGTCCTCCTTTGCGGGGAGGACGATGCCACATCGGACGGTGGGAGGGAACGGGGTGGCTCAGCGCGGAGGCAGGATCAACCCACCGTCGCTCTTGCGCTCAGGCGGGGCCTCCTCGGCAGGCTGCCGCTCCTCGACGCTGTCGATCACGCGCTCCAGGAACGCGCGCGCGAACGGGTGCGCGATCAGGGCAGCGCGCGGGCCGGCGAAGAGCTCCGCCGCCTGACGCGCGTAGCCCGCGAGCTCGCTCCAGCCCCGCGCCGAGAGGAGGTGGGTGGTGTCGAGCAGCACTCGCCGGCACGCCGCGATCCGGGCCGGCGTGTAGTACTCGTCGAGCCCCCGCTCGATGGTGGCGGCGATCTGCGCCCGCCGCTGCCGGTCGTCGACGACGATGCGGCTCGTCGCGATCTCCTGCAGGCGGAGCAGCAGGCTCTGCACGAAGTCGCGCTCGGGGAGCCAGTAGCTCAGCGAGCGGTCCTGGTACAGCCGCAGGAGCTCGGACGGGGGCGCCTCGGCGGGCGCCACCGCCAGCCCGGGGTGCTCCTGCACCGGCGGCGCGCCGAGGATCCGGCTCGCCGCCAGGTAGCTCTCGGGCACGCCGCGCTGCTGCTCGCGGCAGACCCGGGCCGCCTCCTCGATGAACCAGAGCGCGGTCGGCGCGGGCACCTCGGCGACGATCACCTGCTCGCGGACGTGCGCGGCGAGCTCGCGGTACTTGCGCCGCGTCGCTTCGTAGCTGATGAACTCAACCAGCCCGCGCGCGGCCGAGATGCGCGCCTGGTGGATGACGAGCCCCCGCTCCTCGGGCGTGGTCAGCCAGATCGCGCGCTGGTTGGAGCCGTCGTAGGGCGTGATGAGCGCGAGCGGCTCCTGGCTCTCGAGGAGCCCTGTCCCGCTCCGCGGCTCGGCAGCCGGCGAGGGCACCGCGACGTCGACCTTCTGCGTGCGCAGCCGGTGCAGGCCCGTACGCGCAGCCTTGCTCACCTCGCGCTGGGCGCAGGCGGCCAGCGACGCCAGCGCGTCCGCGGCGGTCCGCGCCACGAGCTCGCCGACGAGCGCCTCGATCAGCTCGCGCCGGAGCACCTCCGGAGGCGGCACACCCTCCCCGGCCAGGATCCGTTGCGCCCAGCGCACGTCGTACGGCAGCTCCGCGTCCGCAGCGCCGGTCAGCTGCTCGCGCAGCCTCGACACCTCACCGGTGGGAGGTCTCTTCTTCGTCATGGCGCAGAGTCTGCTTGGAAGGTCCCGTGAAGTCAACGCGCCGCGTGATCCCACAACTCCGCTTCAAGGAATTAGCTGGAATCAAGAGCGACGGCGCGCGGGGACCCCCGCTCGCGGGCCCCTCCCCACTCCTCGCGTCCTCGCGGGCGGGACGCCGTGCGGACCGCCACCGTCGGTGACCGCTGCGGGCGACGAGGGGCGGGGCCCTTGCCCCTCCGCGGCGCCCCACGCGCCGTCGCCCTGGGACTCTGCGCACCCAAACGTGCCGGAGTCTCGCCCAACGCCGGTCCGGGGGGCCGCCGCAAGAATCCTTCGCAAACGGGCGGGCCTCATATAGTATTAGGGCCGCGGAAGAGGGGCGTCGACGGCCGGCCTCGGCCGGAGGTTCGACCTAGTGAGGACTGCAAGAGGAGTAGGACCAGATGAGCAACCGGGTCGTGGGGATCGGGCTCGCGGCGGTGGATCACCTCGCGGTGGTCGATCGCTACCCCGACCCTGATACCAAGACGGAGCT
>JAKLHH010001274.1 GCA_022710245.1 Myxococcota bacterium | reverse complement strand
AATTTGTGCAGCCTCGCTGCTGCCCAGCCGCTGCGACCAAACCTAGGTCCCAGCGACGGACGCCGCCTGCGCCGTCAGTCGAACCTTGAATCAGGACGGATTAGGACTGCCGCCTCCCGCCGCCTCCCGTGCTCCGCTCTGAGCCCCGGCTCCTGAGCCCGCCGGGGCAGGCTCGACGACGCGACCAGGTCGACGCGCCGGTCTATGCCCGCCGCGAGCCATCGGGTAGGATCGACTGATGACGAGAGCGATCGCGATGCTCGCGCTGGTCGGCGCCGCCGGCTGCGGCGATGCCGTCCCCACCCCCGACCGGCGAGCCGCGCAGCAGGATCTCTTCCCCGCCTGGCCCGATCAGGGCACGCCCTCAGGCTGCTCGCCCTCGAGCTGCACGGGGTGCTGCCAGAGCGGGCTCTGCCAGCCAGGCACCGCCAGGTCGGCCTGCGGCTTCGGCGGCGGCAGCTGCCAGAGCTGCAGCGGCGCCGACCTCTGCAAGGGCGGCGCCTGCACCACGCCGAAGTGCGACCCCACCAGCTGCGCCAGCGGTTGCTGCGCCACCTCCGGCGGCTGCCAGAGCGGCACCTCGAGCAGCGCCTGCGGGGACAAGGGCGCAGCCTGTGTCGCCTGCGGCACCGACGAGGTCTGCGTCGACCAGCAGTGCGCGGCGAAGGGGCCGGCGATGTACAAGGTCACGCTGGTCAGCGCGAAGGTGACCGGCACGACCTGGCTCATCTGCGGCTTCGCCGAGCTCAGCGAGTGCGACCTCTACCTGAAGCTCACGGTCGGCAGCGCCTCGGCGGAGAGCACGATCAAGGCCGACACCAACAGCCCGGTCTGGAACGAGTACCTGCTGACCGCGCTGGAGACAGCCCTCACCGCCAGCTTCGAGATCGAGGTGCGCGACGACGATCCCGTCGGCTCCGTGCAGATCGGCTCCTGCACCCCCAAGGTGACCCCTGCCGAGCTCAGCGCGGGCAAGCTCGTCGTCGACTGCGGCGACGCGAAGGAGGTCACCTTCAGCTTCCAGAAGATCTGAGGGCGGGAAGCGCCGCGGGATCCGGCCTCATCGCGCCGGGTCCCCCCGCCGGAGCGGCAGCCTCACCCGCACCTCGCAGGCGCCGTCCTCGACGAGCGCCTCGACGCGGCCGCCGTGCAGCTCCGCCAGCCCCTTGGCCAGGGCCAGCGCGAGGCCGCTGCCGAGCGGGGTACGCGAGTCCTCGGTCGCGGCGAAGGGATCGAAGTCCGGCGCCGCCAGCCCCGACGGCAGGCCGCGGCCGCCGTCGCGCACGCGGAGCGCCACCTCGTCTCCCTCGCGGGCGAGCCCCAGCTCGACGGCGAAGCCTGGCGGCGAGACGCGGGAGGCGCGCGCGAGGAGGCTGGCGACCAGCTGCTTGAGCCGGGCGGCGTCGGCCTCGATCGCCAGCGGCCCGGCTGGCAGGCGGATGACGAGCTGCTGCCCGGCGGTGTCGATCAGCGAGCGAGCCGCGCCGGCGGCCTCCCGCACCAGCGCCACTGCCTCGACCGGGCTGTGGTCGAGGCGGATCTTGGCCCGCGCGAGGCGGGAGACGTCGACGAGGTCCTCGACCAGGCGCACCATCTGGCGCACCTGCTGCTCGATCATCTCCTGCGCCTTCTCCAGGATCGAGGGGCTCCCCGCCGCCCGCCGCATCAACTGCACCGAGTTGAGGATCGGCGCCAGCGGGTTGCGCAGCTCGTGCGAGAGCACGGCCAGCATCTCCTCCTTGCGGCGCCCCGCCGCCTCCGCCCGCGCCGCGGCCACGCGAGCTGTGGCGCGCTCGCCCGCCTCCTGCGCCCAGACCACCAGGCCGACCACCGCGCCGCTCGCGTCGCGGAGCGGACGCGCGCTCCAGTCCCAGCACCCGGCCGGCCAGGGGAGCTCGTGGAGGATCGCTGGCTCGCCCCGGTCCCGCGCGCGCCGCAGCGCCGCGCAGAGCACGTCCGAGCCGAGGACCTCCTCGGCCGCGCGCCCCTCGAGCTCGCCGCGATCCCGCCCGAGCGCGGCGCAGAGCCCGTCGCTGACGCGGCCGAGGTAGAGCTCACGATCGAGCTGCGCCACCGCCACGCCGACCCGCTCGATCGCCTGCCCCAGCAGCCAGCCCTCCGGCTCCGACCGCGTCCCTGCCATGTCTCGCCTCCCGTTTCTTGATCGCGGCAGCTTCGCCGACCGACCCACCTGCTACTTCAAGATCAGCTCACCCACGTCGTAGCTCTGCCCGGCGCGCAGCCGCGGACAGCAGTCGCCCACCACCGTGATGACCCAGTGCCCGCCCGCCTTGATCGCGAAGCGGTAGAGCCCGCTCGGCAGGTCGGGCAGGCTGAACCCGCCCTCGTTGTCGGTGACCGCGCGCTGCCGGACGGTGGCCTTCTCGCACGGCGAGCGGCGGTGGAAGAGCGTCGGCGCCTCGCAGAGCTCCACCGTCGCGTTCGGCACCCCGGCCCCGCGACGGAGCACGCGCCCCTTCACCGTGCCGGTCGGCACCGGACCCACCCGCGGCAGGTCAGGGCCGTTGCCGATCGGCGCCACGGCGAGCACCGCGCCGGAGAGCTCGGGCACCTGGCCGGCCTGCCACTGCACGGCCGTGCCCTCGCCGTCGAGGATGACCACGCCGCGGTCGGTCGCCAGCCAGAAACGGCCCGCGCCATCAGCCTCCACCCTCCG
>JAKLHH010001273.1 GCA_022710245.1 Myxococcota bacterium | reverse complement strand
GGGCGCGCCGAGGCCCTTGCTGAGGCAGATCGAGAGGCTCTCCACCGGGGCGGCCAGGTCCTGGGCCGGACGGCCGCTCGCCACCGCGGCGTTCAGCAGCCGGGCGCCGTCGAGGTGGACGCGCAGGCCGTGCTCGCGCGCGGTGCGGCCGATGGCCTCCACCTCGCCCTGCGGGAAGATGAGCCCGCCGCCGCGGTTGTGGGTGTTCTCGAGCCAGACCAGCGTCGTCGGAGGGAGGTGCAGATCGGGGCCGTGCAGGCCGGCCACCACGTCGGCCGCGGTGAAGAGGCCGCTGTCCCCGAGCACCTGGAACTGTACGCCCGCGAGCGCGGCGCCGCCGCCCGCCTCGAAGCAGTAGCAGTGGCTGCCCCACCCGACCAGGACCTCGTCGCCGGGGCGGGTGTGGGTGAGGAGCGCGATCTGGTTGGCCATCGTCCCCGAGGGGACGAAGGCCGCCGCCTCCTTGCCGAGGAGGCTGGCGACTCGCTCCTCGAGCTCATGCGCGGTGGGGTCCTCGCCCCAGACGTCGTCACCGACACGCGCCTCGGCGATCGCCCGGCGCATGGCGGGCGAGGGAGCAGTCACCGTGTCGCTGCGCAGATCGATGGTCGCGCGTGGGTGCATGGTGGCCCGAGTATAGAGGAAGGCGCGGGCGCTGACCACGCTGCAGCCGGGTTCATCCGGGCAGGTCGGGAGTGCCGATCAGGTGACAGGAGCGGGGGCCAGCTCGCCGTGCCGGTAGAAGAGGGTGATGGTGAGGCAGTGGAACTCCGAGTCGGAGCTCTGGGTGATCACGGCGTCGACGATCTGCGGGCGGCTGCTCTGCAGCCACTCCGTCAGCCGTTCACCCAGCGCCTCTCGATCCTTGAACTTGGTCGCCGAGAAGACCTTCACGGCCTCGTAACTCATCGCCATCGCCATGACCCTCCTCCTTCATTGCCGCCGCATAGTGTATCCAAGATTATTTCACATATACTGAAACTGTCAACCCGGAAGAAGAGGGCAACCAGCGGCGGAGGGCGTTCCTACCGCGACGGATCGGTCCTGACCTTGCGGCGGAAGAGGTCGTGGCGGCGGCTGACCAGACGGTCGAGGAAGAGCAACCCGTCCAGGTGATCGACCTCGTGCTGCACGGCGCGGGCCTCGAAGCCCTCCAGCTCGAGGCGGTGCAGCTCGCCGCGCTCGTCCTGGTGCTCGACCGCGACGCGCTCGGCGCGGATCACGTTGCCTGTGAAGTCGGGGATCGACATGCAGCCCTCGCGCCCCACCGCGAGCCCGTCCCACCGCGTGATCTCGGGGTTGACGAGCACCAGCCGGCCGTGGCCCAGGACCCCCGGCTTGCCCGAGACATCGACGATCGCCAGGCGCACCAGGTGGCCGACCTGCGGCGCGGCGATGCCGACCGAGCCCGGCCCTGCGCGCATGGTCTCCTCGAGCTCGCGGATCAGCGCGCGCAGCTCGTCGTCGAACCGCGCCACCGGCTGCGAGACCTCCTTCAGCCTCGGGTCCGGGTAGAGGAGGAGCTCGAGCACCCGGCTACCCGACCAGCGCCTCGATGGGCGTGATGGTCGCCTCCACCCCGTCGCGCGTGATGGTGCTCAACGTCTCGCGCAGCGCGCGCACGCCCCGCAGAGCCTGCCCGTCGATCTGCATGATGTAGACGGGGTGCGCCGGCGAGCCGGCGACGCGGGTGTCGGCGCTGACGATGTTGAGGCCGGCGCCGGCGAGGGCGGAGGTGACCTGCGCGACGATCCCCGGCCGATCGGCGCCCGAGACGGTGATGCGCACGTCCGGCTCGAGCTCCGCGTGGAGTCGGCCCTCGATGCGCACCAGGTGCAGGTGGAGGCCGAGCGCGTCGGCGGGCCCCTGCAGCATGGCCTGCAGCGCGCCGGGCTCGCCGGAGTGCTCCACCATGATCATGATGGTGAAGCTGCCCCCCAGCCGCACCATGGTCGCCTCGCCGAGGTTGCAGCCGCCCTCGAAGAGCGCCTGGCTGACTCGCGCCACGATCCCGGGCTGGTCCTCGCCGACGATCGTCACCATGTACCAGCACCGCGTGGCCATCGTCGCCTCCTCGGGTCAGCCGCCTGCCGCGGCGGCCGCCTTCTGGCTCCTCAGCTCGAGGAAGCGGCCGTAGAGCGCGTTGCCGCTGACCACCGCGAGCTCGGGATCGTAGGGGATCGTGATCTCGCGGCCGAAGAAGTCCTGCAGCCGCTGCCGCACGAGCGGGCTGCGGGAGGTCCCGCCGGTCAGCACGACGTGGTCGATCTGCGTCGGACCCACCGCGGCGCGCTCCAGGCACTCCTTCACCGCCCGCAGCGAGCGCTCGACCAGCTCCCCGCAGAGGCTCTCGAGGAGCTCGCGGTCGAGCGGCACCTCGAGGTGGATCGGGCCGCGCAGGGAGAGCACGATGGCGCGCGCCTGCAGGAGGTGCTCGCGCTCGGTGCTGAGCTTCCGCTTGGCGTGTTCGCAGAGGAAGAGCAGCCGCTGCCACTCCACCGGCCGCTCTCGCAGATCGACCTTGTACTTGCGCCGAAACTGCTCCGCGGCGTAGGTCGCCAGCGCGAGGTCGAAGTCGTAGCCGCCGAGCCAGGCGTCGCCCGCCTCTCCGAGCACCTCGAAGCCCCCCTTGGGCTTGATGCGCAGGAGGGTGAAGTCGAAGGTGCCGCCGCCGAAGT
>JAKLHH010001272.1 GCA_022710245.1 Myxococcota bacterium | reverse complement strand
GCGCTCGCGCTGGCGCGCGACGCGACGCTCAGCGACGAGGAGGTCGTGCGGCGCGTGCGCGAGGGGGAGACCGCGCTCTTCGAGGTGCTGATGCGGCGCCACAACCCGCGCGTCTACCGCGCGGTGCGCTCCATCGTGCGCAGCGAGAGCGACGCCGAGGACGCCATGCAGCAGGCGTACCTGTCCGCGTTCACGCACCTCGACCAGCAGCAGGGCCCGCGCTTCGCGCCCTGGCTGCTGCGCATCGCGGTGAACGTGGCGCTCGCGCGCACCCGCGATCGCCAGCGCCTGGTGGTGATGGAGGAGCCGCCGGAGCCCGGCGAGGCTCAGCGCGCGGCGCCCGCCACCCCCGAGGAGAGAGTGATGCATGGCGAGCTCGGGCGGCTGCTGGAGGCCGCCCTCGACGAGATCCCGGAGATCTACGCCGCCACCTTCGTGCTCCGCGAGGTGGAGGGGCTGCCCACCGCGGAGACGGCCGAGGCGCTCGGCGTCAGCGAGGAGGTGGTGAAGACGCGGATGCACCGCGCACGGGCGCTGCTCCAGGACCGCCTCTACGCGAGCGTCGGCGCCGCGGCCCGCGACGTCTTCCGCTTCGACGCGCCGCGCTGCGACCGCGTGGTCGCCGCGGTGCTGGCGCAGCTCGCGGCGCCCTGAGCGCCCTGACCGCCCACGTCGCCCGCGGAAGTCTCAGCGCCGGTCTCCCTGACGCCACGTCCCGCGGAAGCCTCAGCGCCCTCCGGGCAGTGGCAGGTGCGCGATCACGCCCGCGACGAGGAGCGCCACGCCGAGGTTGAGCCCGGCCGAGGCGGCCGCGGCGCGGCGGCCGCCCTCGCGCCAGATCGCGGCGAGGGTGGCGACGCAGGGGATGTAGAGCATGGTGAAGGTGACGAGCACCAGGATCTGCTGGTGGCTCAGCACCGCGCCCACGTTGGCGGTGCCCAGCGCGACGCCGAGCATCACCAGCGTCAGCTCCTTGCGCAGCAGCCCGAGGAAGAGCGCGATGCCCACGGCGGCCGGGAGCTTGAGCACGGAGACGGTGAGGGGCGCGAGCGCGCGGTTCACCGGGCCGTCCAGGCCGAGCCGCGAGAGCGCCGAGAGCGCGACGCTGGAGACCAGGATCACTGGCCAGGCGACCACCACGAACTCGCGCAGGCGGAGCCAGACCTTGCGCGCGATGTGCCCCGGGTAGGGGCGGCGCAGCGGCGGCACCTCCATCACCACGCCGAGCGAGGGCCGCCGCAGCGTGCGCGAGAGGACGAAGGAGACGAGCAGCGAGAGCGCCAGCCCGAGGAGGTAGAGCCCCGCCGCCGCCCAGGCGCCGAGGTACTTGCCGGCGAGCGCGAGGATGATCACGCTGCGCGCCGAGCAGGTGACGAAGGGGATGACGAGCATGGTGATCAGGCGGTCGCGCGGGCTCTCCAGGTTGCGCGTCGCCATGATCGCGGGGACGTTGCAGCCGTAGCCGAGGATCAGCGGCACCACCGACTTGCCGTGCAGGCCCACGCGGTGGAGCAGGCCGTCGACCAGGAAGGCGATGCGCGGCAGCAGGCCGGTGTCCTCGTAGAGCGCGAGGAGGAGCAGCAGGGGGACCAGGTAGGGGAGCACGATCGCCGCGCCGGCGAGGAGCCCCTCGACGAGGCCGGTGAGGAGGCCCGCGGGGACGCCGCCGCCGAGCGCCGCGAGCCAGGCGCGCAGCGCCGCCGAGGGCTTCTCGAGGAGGCTGGAGAGCGTGTCGCCGAGGAAGAAGGCCAGGTAGAAGGTGACGAGCAGCGAGCCGAGCACGGTGACGAGGCCGCCGAGCGGCGTGGTGATGACGCGGTCGATCCGCTCGCGCAGCGCGGCGCGGGTGTGCGGCCGGTGGGTGGCGACCTCGTCGTAGAGGTCGAGCACCAGCGCGTGGCGGTGCGAGGCGACGACGCCCGCCTCGGGGAGGTCGTGCTCCTCGGCGAGCCGCCGCCTGACCGCCCGCGCCTGCGCCACGAAGGGCGCGGCCACCTCGAGGGCGCGCGCCTCCAGCTCGGCGTCGCCCTCGAGGAGGCGCAGCGCGACGAAGCGCTCCCCCATCGGCAGCGCCTCACGGAGCGCGGGCGGGTAGTCCGCGAGGAGCTCGGCGAGCGCGGCCTCCACGTGCCGGTCGTAGCGGGGCGAGGGCGGGGGCGCCGCGCCGGCGCGCGCCAGCGCCGCCTCGAGGACCACGTCGATGCCGGTCCCCAGCACCGCCACCACCGGGTGGGCGGGGAGCCCTGTCCGCGCGGTCAGCTTCGCGAGGTCGAGGGTGATCCCCTTGCGCTGCGCCTCGTCCATCATGTTGAGGCAGATCACCATGGGGACCTTCATCTCGATGAGTTGGAGCGTGAGTTCCAGGGAGCGTGCCAGCAGCGAGGAATCGACGACATCGACGATCGCGTCGACTTCCCCGGACAGCAGGAAATTCCGGGTCACCCGCTCCGCGGGATCGAGAGAGGAGATGGAATAGGTTCCCGGAAGATCGATCAGGCGGATCGCCCGACCTTCGAAGCACAGCGATGTTTCGGTGTAGGTGACGGAAGTCCCCGCAAAATTGCCGGTATCGACCTGGAAGCCGGCAACCGCATTGAAAAGCGTCGATTTGCCGCAGTTGGGTTGGCCGACAAGCGCGATGGTGAGCTCTTTACGGGCGGGCTTTGTCATCCAGCCACACCTC
>JAKLHH010001271.1 GCA_022710245.1 Myxococcota bacterium | reverse complement strand
AGGTCTGCTCGGCGGCCGGCACCGAGCTGGTCCTCGGCGGCGGCGGCCCCTGGCCCGAGCAGGGGCTGAAGGCGCGACGGCTCCACGACCTGCCCGCGCTGCACCGGTACCTGGTCGAGCGGCGCTGAGCCACGACGCGCCGGTCGCACGGAGCTCGACGGATCAGCTCGACGGCCGCTCCTCGCGCGGCGCCACAGAGGAGGCACGCTTCGGCAGCGTAGAGCGCTCCCGCAGGAACCCGGCCAGGAACCGCGCCGTGGCCGAGCCCTTCCGAACCCGCGCGACCTGCTCGGGCGTGCCCGCGGCGACCACGCGGCCGCCGGCCTCGCCGCCCTCGGGCCCGAGGTCGATGATCCAGTCGGCCTCCGCGATCACGTCGAGGTTGTGCTCGATGATGACCACGGTGTTCCCCGCGTCGACCAGCCGGTGCAGCACGCGGATCAGCTTGGCCACGTCGGCGACATGCAGCCCGACGGTGGGCTCGTCGAGGACATAGAGCGTCCGCCCGGCCGCCCCCGCGCGCCCGCGCCCGGGGCGCCCCCCCGCGCCGGTCACCTTGGCGAGCTCGGTGACCAGCTTGATCCGCTGCGCCTCGCCGCCGCTCAGCGTCGGGCTCTGCTGGCCCAGGGTCAGGTAGCCGAGCCCGACCTCCTGCAGGAGCTGCAGGCCGCGGTGCACCGACGGCTGCGCGGCGAAGAACTCCACCGCCTCGTCGACGCTCATCGCCAGCACCTCGGAGATGCTCTTCTCCTTGAAGAGCACCGCCCGCGTCTCCTCGCTGAAGCGGCTCCCGCCGCAGGCCTCGCAGGCGACGCTGACGTCGGGGAGGAAGCTCATCTCGATCTTCTTCAGCCCCTGACCGGCGCACTCCTCGCAGCGCCCGCCCACCACGTTGAAGGAGAAGCGGCTCGGACCATGCCCGCGCAGACGCGCCTCCGGCATGGCGGCGAAGAGCCGCCGGATGTCGTCCCAGAAGCCCACGTAGGTGGCCGGGCACGAGCGGGGCGTGCGCCCGATCGGGGTCTGGTCGACCTCGAGGACGCGGCCGAGCGCCTGCCAGCCGAGGAGCTCGCTGCAGCCGTGCAGCTCACCGCCGCCGCGACGCTTGCGCTGCTCGCCCAGGAGGTGCACGAGGTTGAGGTGGAGCACGTCGCGGACCAGCGTGCTCTTGCCGCTGCCGCTGACGCCGGTGACGCAGACCAGGCGCCCCAGCGGCACGGTGATCGGCTCGCCGCGGAGGTTGTGCAGGGTCGCGCCGAGGAGCTCCAGCCGGCCGGGATCGCTCGCGCCGTCGCCGTCGGCGCCGCTGCCGTTCGCGCCGCTCCCGTTGGCGCCGTTGCCCCTGCCCTTGCCGTTGCCCTTACCCGACGCCAGGGTCGGCCGGCGGGCCCCGGAGAGCGGGTGGCGCAGGGGCTCCCTGAGGTAGCGACCGGTGAGCGACGCCTCGCTGCGGCTCAGCTCGGCCACGGTCCCCTCGGCGACCAGGCGGCCGCCGTCGACGCCGCCTCCCGGGCCGAGATCGATCACGTGATCGGCGCGGCGGATCGTCTCCTCGTCGTGCTCGACCACGACCACCGTGTTGCCCTTGGCCTGCAGCCGGCCGAGGGTCTTCAGCAGCCGCTCGTTGTCGCGCGCGTGGAGCCCGATGGTCGGCTCGTCGAGGATGTAGCAGACGCCGCGCAGGTTCGAGCCGAGCTGAGCAGCGAGCCGGATCCGCCTCGCCTCGCCGCCGCTCAGCGTCGGCGCGCCACGGTCGAGCGCCAGGTAGGGGAGCCCGACCTCGCGCAGGAAGGCGAGCCGGGAGCGCAGCTCGGCGACGAGGTCGTGTGCGATCGCCGCCTCTCGCCCCTTCAGCTTGAGGCCGCGGAAGAACGCCTCGGCGGCGTCCACCGAGAGCGCCGCGAGCTCGGCGATGCTGCGGCCCTGCCAGCGCACGGCGAGAGCCTCGGGGCGCAGGCGGCGCCCCTCGCAGACCGGGCAGGCGATCTCCTCGCCACCCCACCAGTCGTTCCACCAGATCTCCTCGCCGCTCTGCTCGGCGTCGAAGCCCGCCAGCAGCTGTCCGGTGCCGTAGCAGCGACGGCACCAGCCGTGCTTGGAGTTGTAGGAGAAGAGCCGCGGATCGAGCTCGGCGAAGCTGCGGCCGCAGCGCGAGCAGGCGCGGCGGGTGGAGAAGATGTCACCGCCCGCCTCGCCGGGACGGGTCACGTAGACGACGCCCTTGCCCAGCTCGAGCGCGCGGGCGAGGAGCGCGGCGAGCTCGGCCTCGCGGGCCGGGGTCGCGGTGCACTCGCCGACCGGTGCCTCGATGGAGTGCTCGCGGAAGCGGTCGAGGCGCGGCCACGGCTCGGTCGGCAGCAGCTCCCCGTCGACGCGGAGGTGCGTGAGGCCCCGCGCCGCCGCCCACCTCGCGAGGTCGGTGTAGTAGCCCTTGCGCGCGGAGATCAGCGGGGCCAGCAGGCTCAACCGCTCGCCGCGCCGCTCGCGCAGGAGGCGGGCCAGGATCACCTCAGGCCCCTGCGGCTCGATGGCCACGTCGCAGTCGGGGCAGTGCTGCACGCCGAGCTTGACGAAGAGCAGGCGGAGGAAGTGGTAGATCTCGGTGACCGTCGCCACCGTGCTCTTGCGGCCGCCGCGGCTGGTGCGCTGCTCGATCGCCACCGTCGGAGGGATGCCGTGCACGGC
>JAKLHH010001270.1 GCA_022710245.1 Myxococcota bacterium | reverse complement strand
GGCCCAGAGCTCGAGGTGGGTCGGCTTCTGCGGCAAGGGGCCTGCCACCTCGCGCGCCAGGGCCTCGGGCAGCACGTCGGTGCCCGAGAAGATCGCGCGGGGCACGGGGGTCGAGGTCGGGGTATCAGCCGCCGCGGCGGCGGGAGCGAGCAAGACCGCGGCGAGGACGAGCGCGCGAGACGCCGCGCGGGCGCAGTGCCTCATCGTCGTCGCCCGAGTTCCATGTGCCTACCCTAGCGCGGCCGCGCCCCCAGTTCAAGCAATTGTAATCCAAGGCTTTTCAGCGGTGCCGTTGTGACCGGGAGAAATGCATGTGCAGGTGTGCCCACCTACGGCGAGATACCACTTGACGGACCTGTCTCGATTTTTGGTATGTTGCATCACGTCACTTGGCCGCGGCTGCTTCCCGCCACCCACCATGTGGGCGCCGCTCCGATTGACGCAGTGCAGTTTGCCGACCTGCCCACTCGGCAACGCCCGCCCTGGAGGTACCTGATGCGCGTCCGTCACCTGCTCCTCCCCGTCGTCCTCGTCAGCGGTGCCTGCGCAGGCGAAGATCTCGAGCGCAAGCTCCTCGACAGCCCCGACCAGATCGCGGACGTCCTGCCCGAAGGCGTCCTCTCCTCCGGCAGCGCCAAGATGCTGCCGGCCAAGATGACCGTCGGCGAGCTCGACGCGCTGATCAAGGCGGACGGGTGGGATCCGCGCGACTCGAGCGCCTCCTACAAGTTCACCGCCGCCCCGACCGACGTGAACCGGATGCCGGGCGAGTTCGAGCCGGCGCAGGCGCTCCTCATCGGCTGGCCGGGCGGCGCCGCGCAGCTGACCTCGATGTTCGTCGACATGCTCGTGGCCGCCACCTCCGAGGTCGGCACCACTGTCGTCTACGTGCCCTCGAACGCCGCCGGGCAGCAGCTGCTCAATGGGGTCAAGGCCGCCGGCGGGGACACCAGCGGGCTCTACTTCGTCAGGATGACGCTCGACACCATCTGGATGCGTGACTACGGCCCGCTGATGGTGAAGACCAAGACCGGCGGCAACCGCGTCATCGATCCGCGCTACTACTACGGCCGCTGGAACGATGACGTGGCCCCGACCAAGCTCGCCAGCGCCTGGAAGCTGCCGGCCAGCCGTCCGCCGCTCGAGGCCGAGGGCGGGAACTTCCAGTCCGACGGCGCCGGCAGCTGCATCACCACCAAGTGGATGGTCCAGCAGAACAGCGGCCGCGCCTACACCGACCAGGACGTCCGCAACGTGCTGAAGAGCTACCTCGGTTGCCAGAACACGATCATCATGCCGCGGCTCGACGGCGAGGGCACCGGCCACGTGGACATGTACGTCACCATCACCGGCGCCAAGCAAACGCTCGTCGGCAAGTACGCGGTGAGCGACGACCCGGTGAACGCGAAGATCACCGATCAGGGCGCGGCGCTGCTGACCGCGGCGGGCTTCAAGGTCACGCGCATCCCGATGCCGACGAACTACGACGGCAACTTCCGCAGCTACACGAACTCCCTCGCGCTCAACAACACGGTGATGGTGCCGGTCTACTCCGACGACACCCGCTACGAGCAGACCGCGCTCTCGATCTTCAAGCAGGCCTACCCGGGCCGCACCATCGTCCCCATCGACTCCACGCAGATCATCACCTGGGCCGGCGCGGTCCACTGCGTGACGATGACCCTCGGGCAGTAGCCTACTTCTGAGCCTGGTCACACCTGACCTGCGCGAACGGGGCGAGCACCGGCTGGCCCCGGAACGGACCGCGCAGCATCAGCGTCTGCCGCGTCGCCACCGCCTGGTGTGGCCCGGGCCCGAGGCGAGGGAGCTCGCCGCAGGGCAGCGCGCCGGGCGAGGTCACCACCCAGCGCGGATCGCTCCCCCTCTCCAGGCGCCGGAGCCAGCGACGGCGCCAGCCCTCGGCGACCGCGGCCCAGAGCAGCAGCGCGGAGCCGAGCGCGAGGAGTGGGCGCCAGCTCCCGCCGGCGGCCCCGCAGAGCCCCGCCACCCCGAGCAGCCAGAGCCCCAGCGAAGCCGCGAGCCAGTCGCGGGACTCCAGGCGACGGCTCGCGACGGCGCGTCGCTCGATCGCACGCCAGGCGAGGGCCGCGGGCAGGAAGACCAGCCCGAAGGCGAGACCGAGCGCCGCGCCCAGCAGGGCAGCGAAGAACCCGATGAGCACCAGGCTGCCGAGGTCCGGCATCCCCGGGCGCGCGACGAACGAGAGCGCGAGCCTCACGACGAGGCAGAGCAGGCCGTTGAGGCCGCCGGCGATGAGGGAGGTGACGAGGACCAGGACGACCGGGCGGCCGGGCCGGGCCACGGCCCGGACCGCGATCACGCTGAGGAGGAGCGTTCCCGGCGCGAAGGCGAGGAAGGTCGTGAGGCGCTCGGCGCCCGTGTCGATCAGGTGCTGCAGCCCGTCGTAGCTGAGCACCACATGGAGCAGGCCGAGCGAGGCCGCCGCGACCCCGAGCAGCAGCAGCCAGAGGGGCGCCGCGGAGCGTCCGAGGAGCACCTCCTGGAGAGAGCCGATCCGCGAGCCCAGCGTGCGCATGCCCTGCCTCCTCTCCCTCCAGCATGACCGGAGCGGGGTACGCGGTGGTGGTCGGGCCGGGTGGACGGCTCGTCGCGCGGGGTGAGCGGTCGGGGAGGCCGGGTGAGCGGTCGGCCCGTCAGGTGCGGCGC
>JAKLHH010000127.1 GCA_022710245.1 Myxococcota bacterium | reverse complement strand
GCTGGCGGTCACCACCACGCAGCAGCTGCGAGGGCCACGCGGCAGGTCGCCCCACTGCTCCGGCGCGAAGCCGTGCACCAGCCGGGCCGCGTCCGGGAAGCGCTCCAGCGTGGCGAGCTCGGGGCGATCGTCGACGACGGTGACGCTGTAGCCGAGGCGGGCCGCCAGCGGCGCGAGCGCCTGTCCGATGTGACCCGCGCCGAAGAGGAGCAGCTGCTCCGAGGCGAGGAGCGGCTCGACGAAGACCTCGGCGGCGCCGCCGCACGCCATGCCCAGGTCCGGCTTCAGCTGGTAGCTGAGGAGCCGCGGCTCGCCGGCGCGCAGCACCTCGGGGACGAGCTCGATCACCGCGTGCTCGAGCGCGCCGCCGCCGACGGTCCCCGCGGTCACCCCGTCGTGGCGGACCAGGAGCCGGGCGCCGGGCTGGCGCGGGACCGAGCCCTCTGAGCGCACGACGGTGGCCATCGCGCACGAGTGCCCTGCCTCGAGCCAGCTCACCAGGGTGTGCCAGAGCATGGCTGGCACGATACCGCAACCCCGCCCTCGTCGTCCACGGGGTTGGGCGGCGCGGTGCACGCCCCGCCGGGGCGGGGATCCAGCCGCCCGCACCGTGCCTCGCCCGCGCTCGCCGCCACGCGCGCCGATGAACAGTTTCCCCGCGCGCGGTTCCGAGGCTGAGCTGGCCGGTCACATTGACCCACCGAGAGAACCGAGTATAGTCTTGGCTCAGAAGGGACGACGTGCCGCGCTACAACGACTACCGCGACGGGGTGGACGTCATCGATCTGCCCGAGGACGATGAGCGCTACGAGCGCGCCCTCCCGCCTCGCCGGGGAGGAGCGTCGTACGTGGGCGAGCGGCGCCAGCTCGCGGCGCCAGCCCCGTTCCGCGTGCGACCTGCCGGTGAGGTGCGGCCGGCGCGCTCGCTCTGCATCGCCCGGCGTCCCGACGCGCTCTCCTCTCAGCAGTACCGGCTGCTGAAGTACAAGCTGAAGGAGGGGCTCGACCCGCGCATCATCGGCGTCACCAGCCCGCGTCAGGGCGAGGGCAAGACCACCGCGGCGGCCAACCTCGGCCTCGCGCTCGCCGAGGGGCGGCGCGTGCGCATCATGCTGCTCGACCTCAACCTCCGCAAGCCGGACCTGAGCGGCATGTTCGGCCTGCCCCCGTCCGCCAGCGTGGCGGACCAGCTGCGTCGCAAGCGGCGCGATCCGGACACCTACTGGGACGTCCTCGAGCTCGGCTCCCGCCTGCACCTCATCGCCGGCGGCGCGCCGATGGAGAACCCGGCCGCGCTGCTCAACTCCGACGAGCTCTCCCGGCTGCTCTCGGACCTCGCCGAGTTCTATGACTACGTCGTGGTTGACCTGCCCGCCGTCCTGCTCGCCGCCGACGTCAAGATCGTGCAGGAGCAGCTGGACGGGCTGGTGCTGGTCTGCCGGGCGGGGGGCTCCACGCGAGCCACGCTCCACTCGGCCATCTCCCAGCTCGGGCGGAGCAAGATCCAGGGCATGCTGATGCTCGACGTGCAGGACCGCTACATCCCACGGTAGAGTCACGATCCCGCGCGTCGATGCGATGCGCGGTTGACAAGGCGTCGCGCGTCGTAGCGTAATAGCGGCGCCGCACAGGTCGGGCGGTCGTGCGGAGCTGTCGCGACCAACGCTGCGGCGTGGACCCTGCGAGGCACCTGAATGAAGATTGAAGCGCAGCTCCGGAAGTTCATCCTGCAGAACTTCATGTACACGGACGACGAGGCCAAGCTCACGCGGGAGATGTCGCTGATCGACAACGGCGTGATCGACTCCACCGGGGTGCTGGAGCTGGTCGGGTTCATCGAGGAGACCTTCAGCATCAGCGTCGGCGACGCCGAGCTCGTGCCGGAGAACTTCGACTCGCTCGCGAAGCTGACCTCCTTCCTCGAGCGGAAGCAAGCCGCGGCGTGAGCCTGAAGCGAGCCATAGCGTCGTTCGCGTATCGCTCGCGGTTGCTCAAGGTCTGGCGCCGGGGTGCGATCGCCCTCGATCGGGTGAACAAGCACCTCGGCCTGCTCCCGCAGCTCGAGCGTGGCGTGCTGATCCTGGTCTTCCACCGGATCACCGAGCGGCCCAACCCGTTCCAGCCCGGCACGCCGCTGGCGCTCTTCGACTGGCTCTGCGGCTACCTGGCGGAGAGCTACCGCGTGCTCCCGCTCGCCGAGCTCGAGACCCAGCGGCTCTCGCGGCCTCAGCCCTCCGGGGCGGTCGCCATCACGTTCGACGACGGCTACGCGGACAACTACGAGCTCGCGCTCCCGATCCTGCGCCGTCACAAGCTCCCGGCGACGGTCTTCATCACGACGGGCTGCATGGAGGGCCAGAACCTCCTCTGGACCTCCCGCCTCGGCTGGATCCTCGAGCACGGCCAGGCGCCGGCCGAGCCGGTGGTGGTGCGCGGCGAGCGGCTGGCGCTGGCGTCGAAGCAGGTGCGCCTGCAGCTCCTCGGCCGGCTCAAGCAGGAGCTGAAGGAGCAGGACACGGTGGAGCGCGAGGAGTTCCTCGCCGAGCTCGCCGAGGTGATGCGCGTCGAGAGCTTCGACGGGCTGCGCCGCGAGATGCTCACCTGGAACCAGCTCCGGGAGATGGAGGCGAGCGGGTTCATGGCCGGCGGCCACACGGTGAACCACCCGATCCTCTCCCGCGAGCCGAACGCCCAGCTCCGCCGCGAGCTCGGCGGCTGCAAGGAGGAGCTCGAGGGTCAGCTCGGGCACCCCGTGAGCCTCTTCGCCTACCCCAACGGCGGCCCCGCCGACTACAACCTCGAGGTGATGCAGGAGGTGCGGCGCGCCGGCTTCCACCTGGCCTGCACGATGATCTTCGGGGCCAACACCTCGGCGATCAACCCGTACGAGCTGCGGCGGGTGAGCGTCTACGCGACCAGGCTCCCCGAGATCGCGGTGCAGCTCGAGCGGTTCTTCTACCTCGTCTAGCGGTTCCCTCTCACGATTGCTCATGCTGTCCAGGTCGTGATGGTCCTCGAGGTCGATCAGCCAGACATCCCCAGGCGGCGCGTCGAGCTCGGTCCCGGCTCGATCACCGTCGGCCGCGCGTCCGACTGCGAGCTCCAGCTGCGGGACGCGACGGTCAGTCAGCGCCACGCGCGGATCGTCGTCGAGGCAGACAGCGCCACGCTCGTCGATCTGAGCAGCGGGAACGGCGCGCTGGTGAACGGACGACGCGTCGCCGCGCGCTGGGTCTTGCGCGCGGGCGACCGTGTGCTCCTCGGCGCTTGCCGCCTCGAGGTGCTCGAGGCGCCGGAGCCCGAGCGCGAGCCGTCGCGCGTCGCGCCCGACGCGCTCTGGGCGGCGGCGCGGCGGGCCGGCGACGACGTCGACGCGCTGCTCGTCGCCGCCGACGCCCTGCAGGAGGTGGGCGACGCGCGCGGCGTGTTGATCGGGCTGCTCTGCGAGCTGGAGCGGACCGCGCCCGGGCGCAGAGCCCTGCGGATCCGCGAGGAGGTCGACCGGATCCTGGCGACGCACGGACGCCTCTTCACCGCGGGGCTGCCTCCGGGGACCTATCTCCTCGAGCGCGGGCTGGTGAGGGGGGTGGAGTGCGACGCCGGCACCTGGCTCGACGCGAGGGAGGTGCTCCGCCGCTCCGCCGACCTCCGCCGGCTCAACGTCTTCACGCTCGATCGCCGCGCGCAGGCGAAGCTGGCGCGCCGTGGCGACTTCACCGGCGTCGAGGACCTCTCGCTCGCCTTCCAGATCGCCAGCCGCGACCTCCAGGCCCTCGCCGCGAACCGGACGACGCGCGACCTGCGCCGCCTGGCGCTGCAAGGCGCCTGGCTCGACGACGCGGCCGCGCGCGCCATCGCTCGCAGCGCGCACCTCGCCGGGCTCCGGGAGGTGGACGTCTACACCGTGGACGAGCTCACCGCGGAGGGGGCCAGCGCCCTGCTCTCGGCGCCCTCGCTGGCCTCCGCCGACGTCCGCTTCGTGTCCACGTCGCTCGGCGACGAGGACCTCATCGCCCTGCTGGCGCAGCGTCTGTTCCCCCGGCGCGACCGCTGCGACCTGCAGGGCTTCGGGCGCCTCACCGCGCGCGGCGTGGACGCCGTCCTGCGCAGCGAGCAGAGCAGCGAGCTGCGGGTGCTCGCGCTCCCCTGGCAGCGGCTCGGCGACAGCGGCGCCCTGCGCGTGGCCGCCTCTCAGGAGCTCGCCGGCCTCGAGACGCTCGAGGTGACCGGCGGCCTCTGCTCGCACGTCGATCCGGCGACCTGCGTCCGCGCTCGGGGGCTGGAGGCCCTCTGCCGCGCGTCACACCTCCGCGGTCTGCGACGCGTGGCCCTCGGCGACGGCTATCCCTGCGGGGGCGCGCACCTCATCTGGGGTGCGCCCTGGCTCGACCAGCTCGAGGAGCTGGAGGTCCGGCTCGACGTCGACCGCGCCTCCTTCGCCGCGGCGCTGGCCGAGGGCCGGCTCGACCGCCTGCGCCGGCTCGCGCTGCCGGCCGACGGGGCCGTCCTCGAGCTCCTGCTCGCGGCGCCTCCCCCGGCGCTGCAGAGCCTCGAGCTCGGGCCGACGCCGCGGCCGCCGGACGGCGTGCTCGGCGAGGCGGCGCGGCAGCGGCTGGTGCAGGCGCTGGGGACCATCGTCGAGCTGGAGCCTGTCTACGGGCGCTGGTCGCCGCGGCTCACGGTCGCTTGAGCCCCTCCGGCAGAGGCCGAAAGCTGCGAAGGGGTTCTCATCAGGGCCGCGGTGGCGGAAGATGGGCCCGGCGTCCGCGTAGATGAGCCGTCCGCGTAGATGAGCCGTCCGCGCAGATGAGCCGTCCGCGCAGACGAGCCGTCCGCGCAGACGAGCCGTCCGCGCAGACGAGCCGAAGCGACGAGGAGCACGAATCATGTTGAGCCACGAGACCACCCGCCGCAGCTTCGGCGCGAGGCGCGACCTCCCCTTCTCCGAGCTCCTCGACGCCCCCACCTTTCCCGGGCCCCTGGACGTCTCCCTCGCCGCCCTGGAGACCCAGTGCCTGGTGACCCTGGCGGAGGCGTTCGCGAGGCTGCGAGCCGCCGTCGAGGCCGGCGACGACGCGGCGACGGTCGAGGCCCGCAGAGCCCTCGCCCTCACCTCCGGCGTGAGCATGTACGACATCGAGGGCCGCACCTTCACCGCCCGCGCCCAGGCCTTCGTCGAGGAGTGCGCCCAGCTCCTCGACGGACAGCTGACGCCTGCCCTGCTCGGGGACTACCTCTGCCACCTCGTCGAGCAGCTCGTCGCTGACCTGGACTGGACGCGTGCATGGGCCGACCACGTCGCGGCGCGCTGCGGTCACCTGAGGGACCAGCGCCTCGGCTCCATCGCCGCGACGGAGGGCTGGTTCGAGGACCTCGACCCTGCGCGCCTGGCGGCCGCCGTCGCTGGCGCCGTCGCTGGCGGTCTCCAGTGCGCGGCCGAGGACGTCTGGCTCTGGCGCTACGACGCAGAGGAGGGGCGCGGCCTCATCCCTCTGCTCAGGAACGGCCAGAGCGTCAGCGCGGCGCTCTGGGAGGGGATGAAGACGCTGCAGCGCTGGGCGAACCGCGTCGGCCACCTGGCCAGGCGCGCCGAGGAGGCGGCGAGCAAGGCGGACGAGCGCATCCTCGCCGAGCTGGTCGAGGAGTGGAACAAGCGGACGTTCCAGGGCATCAAGCAGACCACCATCGGGCTGAACCGGGGGCTCACCCAGCTGGCCACCGGCGCCTGCGCCGAGGAGCTGCACGGCACCCGCCCCGGGATGCGCGCCCTCGCCGTCGGCTTCGCGGAGTGGCTGGCGCCGCGAGCGCTGCAGGAGGCGCGCTGGGCCGACGCCCTGCGCGCGCTCGAGGCGAGCTTCCCCGCCCAGAAAAAGACGCTCGCCTCCCTCTCCGCCGAGAAGCTGATCGCCCGCCTCGGCAAGCGCCTGACCTCCGAGCTGCAGCGCGAGGAGCGGAGATACGGCCTCCCGGCGCTGCGGGTGCCAGCCCGCTAGAGGAGGGCGGTGGCGTGGGTCGAGCCAGGTTCGGTGCGGCCCCCGCGTTTGACGCCTCGCCGAGCGGCAGCGTAGAGTCCAGATGATGGAACGCTCCTCGAGCAGGCTCACCGGCGCGGCCTCGCTGGCCCTCGCCGGGCTCGTGCTCCTCGTCGCGGCCTGCCGCGGCGAGCCGGCGAGCCAGGGAGTGCGCCGGGGAGCGCTGGGTCAGGACGCGGGGTCGGCGAGCGACGGCGGGAGCTGCGGGGCGATCCCCTACCAGGGCTGCTGTCAGGGGAGCGTGCTCCGCTACTGCGCCGCGGGGAAGCTCGTCAACCAGGCCTGCAGCCCCGCGAGCTGCGGCTGGGATCAGCTCTTCGGCCTCTATGCCTGCGGCTCCTCGGCGGGGGCGGATCCGAGCGGCAGCCTCCCGAGGAGCTGCCCAGGTGTCGACGGCGCTCTCGACGGGCCCAAGGGCAAGGACGCGAAGGGCGACGCACCGGCGAAGGGCGACGCACCGGCGAAGGACGCTTCCACGGCGAAGGACGCCTCGCCGGCGAAGGACGCTTCCACGGCCGACCTGGCGGCCAGCGACGCCTCGGTCTGCGGCAGCGTGACCTACACGGGCTGCTGCCAGGGCGCGCACCTCTTCTTCTGCGTCGGCGGACAGCTGCTCCAGCTGGACTGCGCCGCGTCGCCCGCGTGTGGCTGGGACGCCGCGAGCGCGCTCTATCGCTGCGGCACGGCCGGGCTCGCCGATCCCGCCGGCGTCCACCCGAAGAGCTGCGGGGCGCTCCCGCTGGTGGACGCGGGGCCGCCCCGCGAGGCGGGCGCGGCGGAGGCCGGCCTCGCCGACGGGCCGCGCAAGGACCTGCCGCGCGCCGACGCCCCCCGCGAGGGACACGCGGCCGATCACGCGCGCCTCGACGGCCCTGGCCGCGACGCCACCGGGCGCGACGCGCTGGGGCTGGATCCGTCGGGCCTCGACGTGATCAAGGGCGAGCGCGGAGGCAGCAAGACCGTGGGCGGCGGCGGCGGCTGCAGCTGCGCGCTCGCCACCGGGGACGGCGAGGACCTGCAAGCGGCGCTGCCGCTCGTCGCGCTGGGGCTCGCGCTGGCGCTCCGTCGCCGGGCGCTCCGTCGCCGGGCGCGGCGAGCGAGGAGGAGACAGTGACCCGGAGGCTTCTCACGCTGGCAGCCTGCGCGCTCACCACCGTCGGCTGCGTCGAGCCTGGTCCCATCATCGGTAGCCAGCGCCGCGCCGCCGGGGGCGGCGACGGGGCGGCCGAGCTCTCGGTCGACGCCGCACGCGAGGCGAGCGGCGACGCTGGCTGCGTGATCCCCATCGAGGGCTGCTGCGACGGCGAGACGCTGTGGTGGTGCCAGGGCGGCGCGCTGAAGACCCTGCGCTGCGGCAGCGCCCTGCGCTGTGGCTGGTCCACCGCGTCCGCGATCTACGACTGCAACACGGCGGGCGCGCAGGACCCCGCCGGCCTCCACCCCCGCGAGTGCGTGCTCCTCGGCGTCAAGCTACCGACCTCCGACGGGGGCGTCGTGGGTGACGCCGGGCGTGGCTGTGGCCAGATCACGCGGGTCGGCTGCTGCGCTGGCAACGTGCTCCGCTACTGCGACAGCGGAGAGCTGAAGTCGCTGAGCTGCGGGCTCAACCCGACCTGCGGCTGGCTGCCGAACGGCCAGTACTACGACTGCGGCACCGAGGGGAAGGTGGACCCGAGCGGCAAGCACGCCCGCGACTGCCCGAAGCCGTGGACCGAGGCCGGCGGCTGGATCGAGGCCAGCGCCGACCTGACCTCCCGCGAGGCGGGGGCTGGCGACGCGGGAGACACGAAGGGCTCGCCCGACTGCTCGTGCCGCGTCGGCGCGCCGGGCTCACCGCGCGCCGTCCTCGCCCTGCTCGTCCTCGCGGCCATGGCGTTCACCCTCGGACGTCGCCGCCGCTGAAGTGTCCGCCTCGGCGCCGCGCTCGTGTCTGTCGCGCTCGTGCCCGCCGCGCAGCGAGGCCACCAGCGCAGCCCCGCCGGTCACGATCAGCCCGATGCCAAGGTTGGCAAGGTGGTCGGGGCGCTCGCCCCAGACCACGACGCCGGAGAGGTACGCGAGCGGCACGCTGACGTAGCTGAAGACCGCCGCGACGTGCGCCGGCGCGCGCCGGTAGGCCGCTGTCATCAGCGCCTGCGCCGGCGCGGCGAGGAGCCCGGCGCCGACGAGGAGCAAGCTCGCGCGCGGCCCGGGCCAGCGCCAGCCGGGGAGCACGAAGGGGAGCGCGAGCACGCTGGCGACGATGGAGAACCAGAGGACGATGCGCGGCGTGGGCTCGCTCCGCGTCAGCGCGCGCACGGAGACGTACGCGAGCGCCGAGAAGAGCGCCGATCCCACCGCGACCAGCGAGGGGACCGAGAGCAGGCCGCGGTCCGGCCGCACGACCAGCATGGCGCCGCCGAGGCAGACGCCGGCCAGCAGGTAGTGGAGCGCCCGGGGCCGCTCGCCGAGGAGCCAGACGGAGAAGAAGGCGACGAAGATGGGCGCGAGCTGCTGCAGCGCGAGGGTGTTCGCCAGGTGGATGTGGGCGATCGCGTAGAAGTAGCCGAAGAGCGCGAGGTAGCCCGCGACCCCGCGCAGGACGAGCAGCCGCCAGCGCCGGCCGATCGGCGAGATGCGCCGCCGGGCCATCTCGAGGAGCAGCGGCAGCATGGAGAAGACCGAGCGGTAGAGCACGGCCTGCATCGGCGTCGCCTCGTCGCCCGCCAGCTTGACCAGCGCGGCGAGGCCGACGAAGAGCAGCGAGCCGACGAGCTGCAGGAGCGCCGCGACCCCGACGTTGTCTCCAGGTCGGGTGCCGGCGCGAGCGCCGCTTTGGGTCGCGGCAGCTTCGCCCGACTGCCGCCCCCCTCCGGGGCGCACCTGGGCGGCGCCGCGACAGGGCTGGGCGTCGCCCCCGGCGGGGGTCGCTCTCGGCTCGATCATCGGGTCCTGGCCTCGGTCAGGGGACGTCGCCGCTCCCCTCGAGGGTCACCGTGGGCATCGGCTCGCAGAGCGGAGTCCCGGGGGGCACGCTGAGCGTCGCGGTCGTCGAGTAGACCACCGCGGCGGTGGGGTGAAAGCTCACGCTCGCGAGGTAGCTGTCCCCTGCCGCGGTGAGGCGGTTCTGCGGGCTGACCCCGAAGACGGCGTTGCCCACGCCGATCGAGATGGTGGCCGGCGCGTTGCCCGTGTTGCTGACCGTGAACGAGCCGTAGGCGGTCGCGCCGAGGAGGACGTCGCCCAGGGGCACGTCGCCGACCGAGGTGTTGATGATCGCGCCGTAGGCCGTCGTGGTCAGGGGCACGCTGTGAGGGGTGTCCCCGAAGACGTCGGTGGTGATGGTGAGCGTGTCGTTGTAGAGGCCCGCGGTGGTCTCCGTCGCTGCCGGGATCGCGGGCGGGGTCACGGTGAGCGTCACGGGCACGCCCGGGTCGACGTAGCCGCTCGCCGCCGAGAGCCCGTAGGCCACCGCGGAGTCACCCTCGAGCGCCGCGGTCCAGTTGTAGCGCAGCGTCCCCGCGTTGCTGAGCACGACCGTGCGCGGCCCGCCCTGGGTGCCGCAGGTCACCGAGCCCCAGTCGAGGTTGGTGGGCGAGATCCCGACGGAGCCGTTGCTGCCGGTCCCCGAGGCGCCCAGCGTGGGGAGAGGGGCGCAGAGCACGGTGCCCGCGCCGACGCTGAGCGTGATGGTGGAGGTGGAGGTCGCGGTGGAGGTGGGCGCGAAGGTCGCCGTGAGGCCGTAGCTGTCCTCGGCCTCGAGGGTGGCGGGCCCCGCCTCGCTCAGCGTGAAGAGGGGACCGTTGCTCATCGCGAAGGAGACCGAGGCAGCGAGGTTGCCGCTGTTGACCACGGAGAGCTCCGCGTCGGCGCTCTCCCCCGCCGGCACCTTGCCGAAGGCGATCGGCGTCTTCGGCTGGAAGGCGAGGATCACGCCGCGCGCTCCCATCTCCAGCGGGATCGGGTGCGGCGAGTCGCCGGTGATGGTGGTCTTGATGGTGAGCAGGTCCTCGAAGAGCCCGGCGGTGACCGGCGAGCTCGCCGGGATCGCCTTCGGCGTCACCTTGATCGTGGCGAGGTCGCCAGGGTTCAGCGTGCCCGAGAGCGGGGTGGCGCCGTAGGGCGAGGCCGCGCCCTTGGTCAGCGTGCCGGTCCAGCTGAAGGCGCTGGTCCCCACGTTCTGGATCAGCACGTCCTGCGGGGCGGCCTGCTTGCCGCAGTCGACGTCGCCGAAGATCAGCGTCTGCACCGAGATGGCGAGGCTCCCGCTGGTCCCGGTCCCCGCGAGGGGCAGGCCGGTGGGGAGCGGCGCGCAGAGCTGGTCGCCCGCCGCGGCCGAGACGGTGATCACCTCGCTCACCGGCGCCGCCGTCGTCGGCGCGAAGCTGACGCTGACGGGGAGCTTCGCCCCCGCCGCCACCGCGGTCGCGGTCTTCGGGGTCAGGCTGAAGGGCGCCCCCGTCCCGAGGGTGACCGTGGCGCTCGCGTTCCCGGAGTTGATCAGCTCGAGGCCGGCCTTCTTCGTCGTCGTGAGCGGCACGTCGCCGAAGCTGATGTTGTTCTGGTTGAAGGCGAGCCGCGCCCCCTGCGCCGTGAGGTGCAGCGGGACGGTGTGCGGGGCGTCGCCCGCGACGCTGGTGGTGATGATCAGCGTGTCGCCGTAGAGGTCGGGCGTGACGAGCGAGACCGCCGGGATGGCGTCGGGGGTCACCTTGATGGTGGCGCTCCCCTTGGCGGGCACGGTGCCGGCCGCGGGGCTCACCTGGTAGGGGGAGGCCGCGGCCGCGGCGAGCGTGATGGTGTAGGTGAAGCTCGCGTTCCCCGAGTTCGAGAGGGTGATGCTCTGCGGAGTCGGCGTGCCGCCGCAGGCGACCTTGCCGAAGTCGAGCGCCCCCGGCTGCACCCCGACCGCGCCGATGCTCCCCTGCCCCTTGTACGCCACCGAGCCGACGCCGCCCGCGCAGAGGGCGCCCTGCACGGAGATCAGCGAGCTCCCCGAGGAGGCCTTGGCGGCGGTGGGCTTGAAGCGCGCGACGAGGCCGCTCATCGAGGCCGAGGGCTCCACCGACACCGCCGACGGTCCGCCGTCCCACGCGAAGCTGAACTGCGCGTCGGTCGGCGAGGCGATCAGCACCCCGACCGCCTGGTTGCCGATGTTGGTGAGGATGAGGGGCAGCTCCTTCATCTCGCTCCCCACCGGCACCAGGCCGAAGTCGGCGGTGGCCGGGGTGAGCGCGAGGACGCCGCCCGTCGGGGTCAGCGTCAGCGGGAGCTCGACCTTCTTGTGCTCGGGATCGTCGGAGACCACGGTCAGCGTCGCCTTGTCGACGGCGCCGGCGGTGGCCGTGGC
>JAKLHH010001269.1 GCA_022710245.1 Myxococcota bacterium | reverse complement strand
CGGCCGCCAGTCACAGGTCGGGGCCTGGGCCTGCTCGTCCTCGGTCGTGGTGTGGCGCTCGAAGAGGGCGTTCATCTCCTTCTGCAGCCGGCTCAGCTCCTGATAGGGATTCCAGCGGATGATCATGGTCTCTCTCCTTGTCGCGCGGGTCAGGGACCGGCACCTGGCCGTAACCCATAACGACCCGTCTTCACTTTTGTTTCTGGTTGGTGTCTCGACTACACCGGACAAAGTAACCACCGCCTCGCGGGTGGCAAGGGGCGCAGCCGAAGTTTTTTCTCCGGCCTCCGCGGGGCGGGTCGAGAGCCTCTCGAGTGCGGGGACTACCGGTATCTCTCGGACAGGGTGGTCAGTGGCACGTCCCGCCTGCAGCTCGTCGACGACGCGCTGCTCCTGCTCCGGGCTTGACTCGAGCGCTCGAGGTGCAGACAAGATCAGCGCGCTGCTCCGCACGGGCGCGGACCCCGGTCCCTCCCGGTGGCGATCGCCGGGCGGGCTGTGCTTCCACCGCCTGCCGGCCCGTCAACGGAGCGGACAGGACGCGAGGTGAACGTGGCTCGAACCTGGACCCTCGAGGACAGCCGCGGTTGCTGGGCCATCAGCGGAGAGCCCCCCGCTGACCGCGGCAGCGCCGGGCCTGCCAGCGCGCCACCCGCCGCGGTGCTGGCCTCCCCCTGCAACTACGCCGCCCTGGCGGAGATCTACGAGCAGGTCCTGCAGCAGCAGCTGCCGCGGCCGCCGACCACGCTCGACGTCGATCGCATGATCGCGCAGCTGCAGCAGGCCCTCGACCGCGGCGCGCTCAGCGCCTGGCGCGTGGAGCCGGCGGCCGGACCCGGCGGCCTGCCGAGCCAGCGCGAGCGCCCTCGCCCTCGCCCGGCCCCGCAGCAGCCACCGCCGCCGCGCGCGGTGCCGAGGAGCGCCGAGGAGGACGAGCCCGAGACCTGGTTCGAGGTCCTCGTCCTCGACGAGGTCGCGCAGCCCGTGGGCGGCGTCGAGCTCGCCTTCACGCTGCACGGCACGCACCGCACGGCCTTCACCGGCGACGACGGCAAGGCCCGCGTGGAGGGCGTCAAGGAGCGGAGCGGCGCGGTGGCGTTCGCCGATGTGCCCGCGCTGCGCGAGACGATGATCGCGCGCTGGAACGAGGTCCGCGAGGGCGAGCCGCCGCCGGACGGCGAGAACACCACGCGGCTCTACCTGCAGCGCCAGCTGCCAGCGGTCTCCGTGCTCTGCGAGACCCCGGCGACGATCGTCATCGCGCCGAAGATCGTCCGCGTGCGGCTGATCGGCATGCACTTCGAGACCGCCAAGTGCTTCCTGCTCCCCACGGCGATGAAGGGGATCAAGAAGGTCAAGACCGTCTACGACGCCCACGACGACGCGACGCTGCTCGCCGTCGGTCACACCGACACCGCGGGCCCGGACTGGTACAACGAGCCGCTCTCGCTGGAGCGCGCCAGCTCCGTCTCGGCCTACCTCTCCGACGACGTCGGCGCGTGGCTCAAGTGGTACGACAGCAGCGACGCCGACAAGCGCTGGGGCACCCGGGAGGACCAGTACATGCTCTCGGCGGTGCCGTGGGGCGAGGTCGCCTTCTACCGCGGCACGCCGACCGGCGCCAGGGACGCGCAGACCCAGGCGGCGCTCGCTGCCTTTCAGCAGAGCAAGGGGCTGCCGGCGACCGGCAAGGCGGACCGCGCCACGCGCCAGGCGCTGATCGCGGACTACATGGCGCTCGACGGCACCTCGCTCCCGGCGGGCGACGAGGTCGTGACGCACGGCTGCGGCCCCTACTTCACCGACGTCGCGACGGGGCCCGGAGTGGCGCTCGAGGCCAACCGCCGCGTCGAGATCTTCGTCTTCGACGGTCCCGTGCAGCCGCCGCCGCCGGGCAAGATCTCGAAGCGCGGCACGCTGCAATACCCGACCTGGCGAGCGCGCACCGTCGAGACGGTGGACTTCACCGCCGGCGCCGACGGTGACAGCGAGATCTTCCGCATCCGCCTCCACGACGACGAGGCCCGTCCGCTGACGGCGGTCGCCTACTGGCTGCGGGTCCCGGGGCAGGAGCCCGTCGAGTCGGTCAGCGACGACGGCTGGGTGGAGATCGGCTATCCGACCGGGATGTGCTTCGAGTCGATCGAGCTGGCCTGGGCCAGGGCGCCCGACGGGAGCTACCGCTTCCGCCGCGACTTCATCCTCGAGTGCTCGGTGGGCAGCGAGCAGGAGCAGGCCACGGCCAAGCTGCACAACGTCGGGTTCTCGAGCACGCTCCCGTACGAGGACGCGGTGAGGGCCTTCCAGTCGCGCTACGCGCTGGGCGAGACGGGGCTGCAGGGGGGCGCGCTGCCGCCGAAGACCAAGGCGAAGCTCTGGGGGCTCTACGACGGCGACTGCGACGCCACACCGCCAGGAGGACGATGATGGCCGGCGAGAAGAAGGGGCCGGGGGTGCCGGCCGCCAAGGTGACCTACAACGTCTACATCGTCGACAAGCACCCGACGAAGCACGCTGCCTGGAAGCAGGAGGGCGACTACACCAAGAACGGGATCATCAACCAGCTCACCGGCTACTTCGAGAAGATCCCGACGGTGGCGAAGTACACCGGGACGCCCACGGCGAAGGTCAACTGGGTCAGCTCGGCGCCCGCGCGCCTCGAGGACCACGAGATGATCTGCTACCTCAT
>JAKLHH010001268.1 GCA_022710245.1 Myxococcota bacterium | reverse complement strand
CTCTTCGACCGCGGGCAGCACGTGGAGGCCATGTCGGAGGTGCGCGCGCTGGAGGCGCGGACCGTGGACCCGCGGCTGCGCCAGCTGCTCGCGCAGCTGAAGGCCGAGATCGAGATCGCGCCCAAGCTGCGCATCATCTCGGGGCTGATCGACTCCGGCTCGCTCACGGTCGCCGAGGCCCAGCTCGCCGAGGTGCTCCGCGACTTCCCGCTGCACCCGCAGGCGGGGCTCCTGCGCACCTCGCTGCACGCGGCGCGGGCCGCCCAGACGGCCCGGCCACACGAGGCGACGGCGACGGCCGCCTCTCACCGCCGGGAGGAGGGCCCTCACCGCCGGGAGGAGAGCCCTGGCCGCCGGGAGAGCCCTGGCCGCCGGGAGGAGAGCCCTGGCCGCCGGGAGGAGAGCCCTGGCCAGACCGCCGCGGCTGCCGAGACCGCCGCTGCTGCCGCGCCGGGCGCGGGGTCGGGCTCCTCGCCCGGCGCGCGACGATCCTCCCGACGCGCGCGCGGCCGCTCCACCCCGCCGCCGGCCCCGGTCCACGCGGTCGTCGTGCCCGCCAACGGCACGCTGCGAGTGGAGGCGTCGGAGACGAGCGAGATCTTCGTCGACGGCGCCCCCTCGGGGAGACAGACGCCGGCGAGCCTGTCGCTCACGCCGGGCAAGCACGTGGTCGAGGCGCGCAGCGCCCGTGACGGCATCGCGCGCAAGGAGCAGCGGGTCACCGTCACCTCGGGGGCGACCTCGACCGTGCGCTTCAACCTCCGCGCCCGCGCGGTGCGTCCCCTCGACACCAAGAACCCCTACGGTGGCCCATGACAGACGTTGCCTCTGCAGAGCGAACCCGACCGCTGCACGCGCTCGCCCTCGCCGTGGTGGCGCTGGCGCTCCTCCTCGGCGGCGCGGCGCCCGCCTCCGCCGAGCCGAGCCGCGAGCAGCGCGAGGCAGCGGCGCGGCACTTCCAGCGCGCGCTCACCCTCTACACCGAGGGCGACTACCGCGCCTCGCTGGTGGAGTTCAAGCGCGCCTACCAGCTCGCTCCCAACCCGCGCGTCCTCTTCAACATCGGCCAGAACCACTACCAGCTGCAGGACTACGCGGGGGCGCTGCGCGCGCTCGAGCGCTACCTCGCCGAGGCCGGCAGCGAGGCCGACTCCCGGCGGCAGGCCCAGGAGACGCTGGAGACGCTGCGCGCGCGGGTCGGGCGGCTCGACCTCTCCGTCAACCTGCGCGGCGCCGAGGTCGTCATCGACGACGAGGTGGTGGGGGTCTCGCCGCTGCCGGGGCCGATCGCGGTCAGCATCGGCCGCCGCCGGATCAGCGCCAGCCTCGCCGGACGCGCCCCGCTCTCGCGGGTGATCGAGGTCGCGGCGGGCGACACCGTCAAGCTGCGGCTCGACTTCCCGCGCGAGCAGCGCCCGGCCTCCACCGCCGCGGCGGGCGGGCGCGTGGCGGTCACCGAGGTCGACCTCGACCCAGGCCGCGCGCGCAGGCGCTGGGCCTGGGCGACCTGGGCGGCGACGGGCGCGGCCGGCGTGGCCGCCGTCGTCTGCGGCGCGCTGGCGCTGAAGGCGAGCTCCGACCTGAAGGACGCCAAGGCTGTGCTCGGCGCGAGCCGCGAGGACCTGAACGCCGCCGCCTCGAGGAGCAGCCGCCTCGGGCTCGCCACCGATATCCTGATCGCCGCCGCCGCCGTGACCGGCGGGGTGGCGCTCTACCTGACCCTCACCATCCCTCGGCGCGAGAGACCCGAGCGGGAGCGCGCGTCGCTGCGCCTGCTCCCGGGCGGCCTCCAGCTGCAGGGCAGCTTCTGAGCGGAGGGCACGCCGTGCGAAGTGCTGGGAGTCCTGCTCGTCACCCGTCTCGCTGGCTGGCGGCCGCGCTGCTCCTCGCCGCGGGCTGCAGCCTGATCGTCGACCGCAGCGCGGACCAGTGTCAGACCGACGCCGACTGCGCCCGCCTCGGCGGCCACCCGACCTGCCAGGCGGGCCGCTGCGTGGCCTCGGGGCTCGGGCCGGAGGGCTGCTTCTACGGCACCCCCGCGAGCCAGGAGGAGTACCTCAACGCCTGCTCCGCCTCGAGGTGCGTCCCCTTCGACAACTGCGCGCGCCTCGGCCTGTGCGCCGACGGCGCCAGGCCCGCGACGTCGGTGCTGCCGCCCAAGGCGACCACGCTGCCGCCGCTGGTGAACCCGGTGCAGATCCCCACCCTGCGCTGCGCCGACTCGGGCCCCAACGTGATCTACATGTACGGCGCCGCCGACTTCGGGCCGCTGCTGAAGGGCGTGCAGCCGCTCCTCTCGGCGAACGACCCGCCCTACCGCGGGGTCTTCCAGAACGCCTCCTCGTGCGCCGGGGTCGCCTCGATCTTCGAGGGCAGCAAGCGGCTGATGAAGGACGTCCCGGCGACGCCCAGCTCCGCGGGGAGCTATGCCTTCTTCTTCGACGACGCGGGCAAGCAGATCCCCTGCCTCCTCGAGCCCGACGGCAACACCATCGACGTCGGCGTCTCCGATCTCTTCGCCGCGACCTGTGACACCCGGTACAACCCCGCCGCGAGCGGCATCGCCGACTGCCTCGGGCCGGTGGTCCCCTTCGTCCTCTCGGTGCCGGCCTCCTCCAGCGAGCAGGCGATCAGCGCCGAGGCGGCGCACGTGGTCTTCGGGCTCGGCGGCCGGGCGGCCCCCAGGGACGCGGCCCC
>JAKLHH010001267.1 GCA_022710245.1 Myxococcota bacterium | reverse complement strand
GTTGCGCCGTCGCCGCCGGCGAGCCAGCAACAGACAGCGAGAGGTGGAGCTTGACGGTGCCGAGAGCGCCCAGCCAGACTCCACCCCCTGAGCACCGAGGACCCGAGGACCCGGAGGGAGGCGTCCATGGCAGAGACCATCCGCGTCGAGCGCGCCGGCCGCGTGGCTCGCGTGACCTTGAACCGCCCCGAGATCCGCAACGCGTTCAACGAGGTGATGATCCGGGAGCTGCGCGAGGCCTTCGCCGCGCTCGCCGTCGACGACGGCGTGCGGGCGGTGGTGCTGACCGGCGAGGGGAGCGCCTTCTGCGCCGGCGCGGACCTGCACTGGATGCGCCGCGTGCTGGAGTGGACCTACGAGCAGAACTACGCCGACAGCCTCGAGCTCGCGCGGCTGATGCGCGAGATCTACGAGCTGCCGAAGCCGGTCGTCGCCCGCGTGAACGGCGCGGCGATCGGCGGCGGCACCGGCCTCGTCGCCGTCTGTGACCTCGTGCTCGCCAGCGAGGCGGCGGTCTTCTCCTTCTCCGAGGTGAAGATCGGCCTGGTCCCCGCCTGCATCTCCCCCTACGTGCTGAAGCGCGTGGGCGAGCGCTGGGGGCGCGAGTACTTCCTCACCGGCGAGCGGCTCACGGCGGCGCGAGCGCTGGAGTGCGGGCTGGTGAACCGCGTGGTGCCGGCGGCGGAGCTCGACGCGCTGGTCGCCACCACCCTCGAGCGACTCCTCTCCGGCGGGCCGCAGGCGCTCGCGACCTGCAAGCGGATGGTGCGCCAGGTGGCCGAGCAGGGCCTCGACGAGGCGGGGCCGGCCACCGCCGAGATGATCGCGCGCCTGCGCCTCAGCCCCGAGGGGCAGGAGGGGATGAGCGCGTTCCTCGAGCGCCGCAAGCCGCGCTGGACCGAGGAGGGCTAGCCGATGTTCAAGCGCATCCTGGTCGCCAACCGCGGCGAGATCGCGCTCCGCGTGATCCGCGCCTGCCACGAGCTGGGCGTCGAGGCGGTCGCCGTCTACTCCGAGGCCGACGCCGACTCGCCGCACCTCGAGGAGGCCGACCTCCGCGTCTGCGTGGGCGGGCCGAAGAGCAGCGAGAGCTACCTCGACATGCAGGCCATCCTGCAGGCCGCCGAGCAGACCGAGGCGAAGGCGATCCACCCGGGCTACGGCTTCCTCGCCGAGAACGCGCTCTTCGCCGAGCGCTGCCGGCAGCAGAAGCTCACCTGGATCGGGCCGCCGCCCAGCGCCATCCGGCTGATGGGCGACAAGGCCACCGCGCGCCGCACCATGAAGGCCGCCGGGCTGCCGGTCATCCCCGGCTCCGAGGGCGTGGTGAGAGAGCTCGAGGAGGTGCGGCGGCTGGCGCGAGAGATCGGCCTGCCGCTCCTGCTCAAGGCCACCGCGGGCGGCGGGGGCAAGGGGATGCGCGTCGTGCGCGAGGAGGCGGCGCTCGAGGACGCCTTCCGCCAGGCCTCGCTGGAGGCGGGCAAGGCCTTCGGCGACCCCGGCCTCTACCTGGAGCGCTTCCTCGAGGGCGGCCGGCACATCGAGTTCCAGTTCCTCGCCGACGCCTACGGCAACGTGGTGCACCTCGGCGAGCGCGAGTGCTCGGTGCAGCGCAACCACCAGAAGCTGATCGAGGAGTCGCCCTCGCCGGTGATGACGCCGGAGGTGCGCCGGGAGATGGGCGCGCGGGTCTGCGCCGGCATGCGCGCGATCGGCTACGTCGGCGCCGGGACGATGGAGCTCCTGCGCGACCGCGAGGGCCACCTCTACTTCATGGAGGTGAACACGCGGCTCCAGGTCGAGCACCCGGTGACCGAGCTGGTGACCGGCGTCGACCTGGTCAAGGAGCAGCTGCGGGTGGCGGCGAACGAGCCGCTCTCGCTCCGGCAGGACGCGATCGAGCTCCGCGGCCACGCCCTCGAGTGCCGCATCAACGCCGAGGATCCGCACGACGGCTTCCGCCCCTCGCCGGGGCTGGTGGAGCTCTTCGCGCCGCCGCCGCTCGGTGAGCAGGACGGCGTGCGCGTGCGCCTCGACAGCCACGTCCGCTCGGGCTATCGCATCCCGGTCTACTACGACTCGATGATCGGCAAGCTGATCGTCGGCGCCAGGGACCGCGCCGCGGCCATCGCGGGCATGCTCGCCGCGCTCGAGCGCTTCCGCGTCGAGGGCATCAAGACCACCATCCCGGCGCACCGCGAGCTCCTGCAGAGCGCGGAGTTCGCCGCCGGTCGCTACGACACCGGGATCGTCGCCCGCGTGCTGGGGCGGAGCTTTCATGATTGATCACATCTTCGACGTCCGGCGGCGCGGGGCCCCCGCTCGCGGGCCCCTCCCCACCCCTCGCTCACTCGCGGGCGCGCGCCGTGCGGACCACTGCCAGAGAGCCCGCTCCTTCGGCTCGGGGCGGGGCCATGGCCCCTCCCGCGGCGCCCCACGCCGCCTCGTCGGCGGAACAAGATCATCAGTCCCGCGGCGCCCCACGCCGCCTCATCGACGGAACAAGATGTGTAGGATCATGAGGGGGCGGAGGTAGCCATGGCCAAGGTGATCCTGCACCCGATCGGCGCCTCGCTCGAGGAGGCGCTCCCCGCCGAGGAGCAGCGCAAGAACCTGGAGCGCACCCGGCCGCTCGCCACGCTCCTCGCGGAGCGCCGCGCCGAGGTCAAGGCAGGCTGGGGGCCGAGCTACGTGCAGCG
>JAKLHH010001266.1 GCA_022710245.1 Myxococcota bacterium | reverse complement strand
TGAGCCCCCTCCGAGTGAGCCCCCTCCGAGTGAGCCCCCCTCCGAGTGAGCCCCCCTCCGAGTGAGCCCCCCTCCGAGTGAGCCTTCGGCGAGCCTGGCCGGGAGCGAAGCAGGGCGGGCTCGTGGTGGGCTGGCTCGAGCGCGCGTAAACGTTCCGCCCCTCTCCGTCGTCTCTCCGTGGAAGCTTCCGGGCCGCCGCTCCGTATCCGGCAAGCGCGCCTGTTCGAGGCGCCGGGCCGCGTCGAGCGGCGGCGAATAATCTCCGGTCGGCGCGGGTTGCGCTCGGACCCGCGAGCCCCAGCCCTTGTCAAGCCAGAGGCTGGAGCTGATCATCGGAGCACACGGGGCGGGGAGAAGGCGCACCGCTTGGCGAACGAGAGCGAGAGCAGCGACGCGAGGACCCGGGCTCCGGTCATCCAGCTCGAGGAGCTGAGCAAGTGCTACCGCGCGGGCGACCTCGAGGTGCACGCGCTCCGCGGCGTCACCCTCTCCATCCACGCCGGCGAGCTGGTGGCGATCATGGGGGCGAGCGGCTCGGGCAAGTCGACGCTGATGAACATCGTCGGCACCCTCGATCGGCCGAGCGGCGGGCGCTACCTCCTGGACGGCATCCCGGTCGAGGAGCTCGACGCGGTGGCGCAGTCGCGCCTGCGCAACCAGAAGATCGGCTTCGTCTTCCAGGCCTTCAACCTGCTCCCGCGGCACACCGCGCTCGCCAACGTGGAGGTGCCGCTCATCTACGGCCGCGTGCGCCGCGCCGAGCGCCGCCGCCGCGCCCTCGAGGCGCTGGCCCGCGTCGGCCTCGCTGACCGCGTGGACCACCACCCGAACCAGCTCTCGGGCGGCCAGCAGCAGCGCGTGGCCATCGCGCGCGCCATCGTCACCCGCCCCATCCTGCTCCTCGCCGACGAGCCCACCGGAGCCCTCGACACCGAGATCACCGGACAGATCATGGAGCTCTTCTGCGATCTCCACCGCGCCGGGATGACGGTGGTGATCGTCACCCACGAACCCCAGGTCGCCGCGTACGCGCAGCGCGTGATCCGCTTCCGCGATGGCCGCGTCGTCTCCGACGAGCTGAACCCGGAGCCCCAGCATGCGAACCGCCCTCTGCCTGAGCCTGCTCCTCCTGCCGTGGTCGGCGTGGGCTGAGCCCGCGCCCGCCGCCGCTCCGGGGGGAGCCGCGACGCAGGCCCCGGTCCGGCTCGATCTGCGCGCCGCCGTGAGCCGCGCGCTCGCGCTCGACCCGCAGGTGGCGAGCGCGCTCGTCAACTATGATCGCGGCAAGCTCGCGGTGCTCCGCGCGCAGCTCGATCGCCTCAGCCTCAAGGTCGACGCGAGCCTCAGCGAGCAGTGGAGCGCGACCGGCTTCCTCGGCACCGGCGACGCCGCCGGCGGCACCCGCACCGGCGGCAACGGCGCGGTGAACCTCTCGGCGAGCCTGCAGGTGCCCCTCTTCAGCGGCTACCGGGTGACCGCGAACGTCGAGCGACAGAAGCTCCTGCGCGACGCGGCGAGCGCGGCGACGCGCGTCAACGCCCGCACGGTGGCCCTCGACGTGCTCCGCTCCTACTGGGCCGTGCGCCGGGTGGAGCTCCTGCGCGCCGTCTCGGAGAAGGCGCTGCAGCGCTACGCCGAGGCGCTGGTCATCGTCAAGGCGCGGGTCAGCGGCGGCCTGGCGCCGCCCGTCGACGTGAACCGCATGGAGGCGCGGCGGCTGCGCGAGGTCGCGCGCCTCGCCGACCTCACCGGCAGCGCCGCCGAGGGCCGCGCCCAGCTCGCGGTGGCGCTCCAGCTCGGGGGGCGCGAGCTCGAGCTCGGCGAGGGCGCGGAGCTCCCCTCTGCCCCGCCCGCGCGCGCCGCCGAGGTGGACCGCCTCCTCGACGAGGCGACCCGGCAGCGCCCCGAGCTCCTCGCCGCGCGCCTGCAGACCCGCGCCAGCGAGGAGCAGATCCGCATCGCGCGCTCGGCCTACTTCCCGCAGCTGACCGGGATGATGCTCCTCCAGTACGGCAGCGCCCCCTACCTCGGCACCTACACGGGCCCGCTGCTGACCACCGACCCCAACCCCTTCACCAACACCTCGGGCGCGTTCGTCCTCGGCGCCACGCTCGGCATCAACCTCTTCGACATGCTCAGCACGCGCACCGCGGTGAAGGAGGCGCGCTACCAGGTCGACCTGCAGCGCCAGGAGCAGCGGCGCCTCGGGCGGCTCGTCGAGCTCGACGTACGCACCGCCCACGCCAGGCTGCTCCGCCTCTACCGCACGCGCGCGGCGCTCCTCGAGACCCTCGAGCTCGCGCGCGACACCCTGGGCATCGTGGAGAAGCGCTACAAGAACGGGGACGCGCTGATCCTCGACCTGGTCGACGCCCAGCTCGAGCTCTTCACCACCGAGGCGGACCTGGCCGACTCGGCGGCCGCCATCTCCCTCACCTGGGGGGAGCTGACGGCCGCCACCGGCCGCCTGCCCGGCTCGCCGTCTGGCTCCGGCGCGAGCCGCCTGCCCGGCGGCGCGTGGGGCGCCCAAGCCCCTGCGAGGAGCGCGCGATGAAGAAGCGACGGATCTGGCCGGCCGCGCTGGTGGTCCTGCTCCTCCTCGGGGGCGGGCTCGGCTTCTTCCTCACCCGCGGCTCGGGGAGCAAGGGCGTCAAGGCCGACCCCTCGCTGATCATCCAGGTCACCCGCGGCGACCTCGAGGTC
>JAKLHH010001265.1 GCA_022710245.1 Myxococcota bacterium | reverse complement strand
CCCGGGTCGTGGGCCCAGCGCTGCAGCTCGTCCTCGGGATCGTCGATCCCCGAGGCCGCGAGCGCCTCCTCGAGCGCGGCAGCGACGGTCCCCCCGTCCCGGTAGCGGAGCGCCTGGTCGTGCTCGAGGCAGCGGTGGACCAGCTCGACGAGCCGCGGGGCGAGGCCGGGGCGCTCGAGGCGGGGCCGCTGGTTCAGCACCTGGCTCACCAGCGGGCCGACCTGGCGCTTGTCGAAGGGGTGCTCGCCGTTCACCAGCTCGAAGCAGGTGATGCCGAGCGACCAGACGTCCGAGGCCGGGGTGATCTCGGCAGCCAGGAGCTGCTCGGGCGCCATGTACGCGATGGAGCCGCTGAGGGCGTTGTCCGTGGTGATGCGGGGCTCGTCGGTCGCCAGCGCCACGCCGAAGTCCATCAGCTTGACCACCACGTCGCGGTCGCTGCGGTCCACCAGGATGTTGTCCGGCTTCACGTCGCGGTGGACGATGCCGTGACGGTGGGCGGCGTCGAGGGCGCGGGCGACCGGCAGCAGCAGCACGCCGGCGAGCTCCGGCGGCAGCGGCACGCCGGTCAGCTTGCGCAGGCTGCCGCCGTTGACGAGCTCGGTGACCAGGTAGGCCACGTCGCTCTCGGGCGGCGAGCAGTCGTAGACCGTGATCACGTTCGGGTGACGGAGCGCGGCCGCCAGCCTCACCTCGCGCTGGAAGCGGGCAGCGTCCTTGGGATCCTTGTGCGGGTGCAGGATCTTGATCGCGACCGTCCGCTGCAGGCGGGTGTCGCGAGCGTGGTAGACCTGCCCGGTCCCGCCCTCGCCGAGCAGCTCGAGGAGCTCGTAGTGCGCGATCGTCTGCTTCACTCGTCGGTCTCTCCTCGAGTGTAGGGCAACTGCCGCGGTGAGGGAACTATTCGAGCGGCGCCCCGCACGTCGGGCGGTGGCGGGGAGCTGCCGCGACCAGCAACCTCGACCTCGCCGCTGGACAGCGGGCCTGCTTCTGGCCAGCATAGCCTGGCCCTTGCACAGGAGAGTCACCGCGCGGCTCGCCTTCGTCGCGCGGCAGCTGGAGGGGCGCCCGTTCCTCCTCGGCGATCAGCTCAGCGTCGCCGACGCCTACCTCTTCACCATCCTCGCCTGGACCAAGTTCGTCGGCCTCGACCTCGCCACCTGGCCGACGCTGCAGGCGTACAGCCAGCGGATCGGCGCACGGCCGGCGGTGCGCGCCGCGCTGGAGGCCGAGGGCCTGGCAGGCTGAGCACCGCCCCGCGGACACGCCCGCGTGGGTCCGCCGACGGGGCTGCCGTGTCCAGCGCCCCACAGCCCAGGCGAAGTCCGCGAACAAACGTTGGCCGTCGGCGGCATCCTCGTTGCATGATGGCTCGCTCATGCCGAGGTCGACCGGCCGACTGCGCCTGGCGTTGCTCTTGCTGCTCTTGCTGCTCTTCGCCGCGGCGACGGCCACCGCGCTGCTCCGGCGGAGCCCGCTCCTCCTCAGGGTGCGCGCCCTCAGCCTCCCCGCGATCCTCGCGCTCGCCGCCACCGGGATCGCCCTGCCGCTCCTCCGACGCCGACGGGCGTCGCGAGCGCGGACCCGCGTCCGCACCCCCTGGCTCGTGGTCGGGGCGGCCGGGGTCTCGCTCGGCTGCGCGCTCGGGGTCGAGGCGCGCTTCCTCTGGGTCCGGAGCCAGGTGCTCGCCGCGGATCCCGCCGCGCTCGGCGAGCTGGGGCGCCACGTCGTCGTCGGCTACGACGATCCGGCTGCCGTGCGCGCGCTCGTCGAGCGGCGGGCCATCGCCGGGGTCTTCGTCACCGCTCGCAACGTCAAGCGGCGGAGCGCGGGCGAGCTCCGCGCCGAGCTCGCAGCGTTGCAGGCGATCCGTCGCGGCCAGGGGCTGCCGCCGCTCTGGATCATGGCGGACCAGGAGGGGGGCAAGGTCTCGCGGCTCTCCCCTCCCCTGCCCTGGCAGCCCGCGCTCGCCGGTCTGATCCAGAGCGCGCCCCCGGCCGAGCGCGCACGAGTCGTGCGCGAGTACGCCACGCGGCAGGGCGAGGCGCTCGCCGCGCTGGGCGTGAACGTCAACCTGGCGCCCGTGGTCGACCTCGACAAGGGCGGCACCCGCGGGATCCTGGACGCGCACATGCGGATCAGCGAGCGCGCCCTCTCCGCGGATCCGGCGATCGTGCGCGAGGCTGCGACCGCCTACTGCCTCGCCCTCGAGGCGACCGGCGTGCGCTGCACGCTGAAGCACTTCCCCGGCCTCGGCCGCGTGCAGGTCGACACCCACCTGCGCAGCGCCAGCCTCGAGGAGCCCGTGGCCACGCTCGCGGCCGATGACTGGATCCCGTTTCGCGGCGCGCTCGCGGACACGCGCGCGCTGCTGATGGTCGGGCACCTCGCGCTGAGCGCCGTCGAGCCCGGGCGGCCGGCGACCTGCTCGACGAAGCTCCTCCAGGGGATCCTGCGCGGCGAGTGGGCCTGGGCCGGCGTCGTGGTGACCGACGACCTCGGCATGCGCGCGGTGCGCGGCTGCGAGCGGGGCGGAGCCAGCGCGGCCGTCGAGGCGCTGGCGGCGGGCGCGGACCTGCTCCTCGTCAGCTACGACCCCGATCAGTACTTCGAGGTGATGCACGACCTCCTCGCCGCGCGCCGCGCCGGGCTGCTTGCGCCCGCGCTCGGCGCGAGCCGCCGTCGCCTCGACGCTGACGCGCCCT
>JAKLHH010001264.1 GCA_022710245.1 Myxococcota bacterium | reverse complement strand
CTCGCGGCCCTCACCGACCAGGACCGGCTCGCGCTCATCTTCCTCCCCGGCCTCTCCACCGCGACCAGGGTCACGGACGTCTCCGGCCGCGGGGTGGGGATGGACGTGGTGAAGACCAACCTCGACCGCCTCGGCGGGAAGGTGGAGATCAAGTCGGAGCTCGGCAAGGGCACCCTCTTCCGCATCAAGCTGCCCCTCACGCTCGCCATCATCCCCTCGCTGATCGTCTCCGTCGAGCGCGAGCGCTTCGCGATCCCGCAGATCAACGTGGAGGAGCTGCTGCGAGTCCCGGCGGAGGAGGTCAAGCGCCGGATCGAGGTGGTGGGCGACGTCGAGGTGCTGCTCCTGCGTGAGCACGTGATCCCGCTGCTCCGCTTCGACGACCTCCTGGGGATCCAGCGCACCTACCTCGACCCCGTCACCGGCCAGCGCGAGCTGGATCGCCGCGGCCGCCTCGCCGACCGGCGCTCGCCTCACCACAGCCTCGAGCGATGGGACGTCGAGCGCGGGCCGGCGTCGGCGCCGGAGCGCAGGCGCCGCGACGGACGTCGCGAGGCGCCCGAGAGCGCCCTCGAGATCGCCGTGGTCACCACCGGCACCCTGCGCTTCGGGCTGGTCGTCGGCGCCTTCCACAACACCGAGGAGATCGTGGTCAAGCCCCTCGGGCGCCACCTGAAGGGGCTGCGCGAGTACGCTGGCGCCACCATCCTCGGCGACGGCGCGGTCGCGCTCATCCTCGACGTCGCGGGGCTCGCGGCCAAGGCGGAGCTCGCCTCGGTCTCCGGCCATGCCCGGGCGCTGGCGCGCGCCGACGAGGCGGAGGCCGCCCGTCTCGCCGACACGCACTCGCTCCTCCTCTTCCACAACGGCCCCGACGAGGTCTGCGCGACGCCGCTCGAGGAGGTGCTGCGCATCGAGCGGATCAGCCCGGCGCAGGTCGAGGAGGCCGCGATGCGGCGGACCATGCAGTACCGGGGCGCCGCGCTCCCGCTCGTCACCCTCGGCGACGTCGCCCAGGTCCGCTCGCTCGGCGAGTCCACCGACCTCGCCGTGATCGTCTCGCGCCGGTACGGCCGCGACTTCGGCCTCCTCGGTGCCATGCCGGTCGACGTCGTGGAGAGCCAGACGGCGATCGACCAGGTGACGCACCGCCAGCGCGGCATCGCGGGCTCCGCGATCATCCGCGACCGCACCACGCTGATCGTCGACATGGGCGAGCTGGTGGACGCGGCCTTCCCCGCCTGGGGGATGGAGGCCGCGACCCAGCGGGCGAGCATGGAGAGCCCAGGGGCCGCCGGGGAAGCCGCCGCCCAGGCCGCGGGCACGATCCTCCTCGCCGAGGACTCCGACTTCTACCGCGGCCTGGTGCGCCGCTACCTCGAGGAGGGCGGCTACGCGGTCTTCGACGCCCCCGACGGCGAGGCGGCCTGGGAGCTGCTCCTCGAGCACCTCGGCGAGATCGAGACCGTGCTGACCGACGTGGAGATGCCGCGGCTCGGCGGGCTCGGGCTCACCGAGCGGATCCGCGCCGACGCCCGCACCGCCGCGCTCCCCATCATCGCCCTGACCTCGCTCGCCAGCGAGGAGGACATGAGCAAGGGCCGCGCCGCCGGCGTGGACGACTACCAGGTCAAGCTCGATCGCGACCAGCTGCTGGAGAGCATCCGGACCCTGACGGGTCAGCGACATACGACCGCGGAGGTCACCTCCGACCTCTCGAAAGGAGTCTGAACGTGAGCTTCAACAACCTGCGACTCGGCAAGCGGATGGCGGTCGGCTTCGGGGCGCTCGGCCTCGCCGTGGTGCTGCTCGGCGTCACGGCCTGGTGGGGCAGCGCGGAGACCTCGAGCTCCCTCCAGACGGTCCTCACCGAGACCCACAAGGCCCAGCTCGCCGAGGAGGTCGCCTCGGAGGTGAAGGGCGCGCGGCTCCTGGTCTGGGAGCTCGCGGTGCAGCACGCGCACGGAGAGGCGCGCAGCGGGGCTTCCAGCTCGACCGAGGAGCGCACGGCCGAGCTGGGGAGGCTCCGTCAGTCCTACGTGAAGAAGCTGGACACGCTGCTCGCGGGCGCGGTGACCGACACTGGCCGCGCCATGGTCGTCAAGCTGCAGGAGGCCATCGGCACGCTCCGCGAGCGCAACCTGAAGATCCTCCAGCTCAGCGCGGCCCAGCGCCGGGACGACGCCCTGCCGCTCCTCGCGGGCGCGGCGGCCGAGGGCGTGAAGCTCGACAAGCTGATCGCGGACTACTCGGCCTGGCGCGCGACGCGCCTCCACGAGGTGGTGGCGCACGCCGAGGCCGCGAGCTCACGGACGCGCGCGGTCATCGGCTCGGTGGCGGTGGTCGCGCTGCTGCTGGCCGTCTTCCTCGCCCTCCTCATCACCCGCAGCGTGACGAGGCCGATCGCGGCCTCCACCGGGCTCCTCGACCGCCTGAGCCGCGGCGAGCTCGACCTCGAGCTCCCGAGGGAGATGACGGAGCGCCGCGACGAGCTGGGCGAGATGGCGCGGGCCATGGCGAGCATGGGCCAGGCCTTCCGCCTCTCCCTGCTGGGCGTGCAGAACGGCGCGGGCACCCTCGCGGCGACGGCCGAGGGTCTGATCGGCGTCGCGCAGCGCCTCACGGGCGGAGCCAAGGCGATCGCCGAGCGGACCCACACGGTGGCCGCCGCCGCCGAGGAGTCGAGCGCGAACACCGTCTCGGTGG
>JAKLHH010001263.1 GCA_022710245.1 Myxococcota bacterium | reverse complement strand
GGGGCCCGCGAGCGGGGGTCCCCGCGCGCCGTCGCTCTTGATTCCAGCTAATTCCTTAAAGCGGAGTTAGGGGCCCCGGCGGCCCGCCCCGCCCGCCCCCCCAGGAGAGCCTGCACCGGGATCGGCCGCTGCTCGAACGACCGCGAGGACACGAGCGGCGAGCGGCGAAGCTACTCCGGCAGCGTGACGACCCGGGTGGTCGTCTGGTTCGCGACGATCTTCACGACGATCGTCACCGATCGCCTCTCGGTCGGGTTCTCGAGCTTCACCCGATGGGTGCCCGCGGGGAGCTCGAGGCCCTGGAGCGGCGTGTCGCCCCGGTGGCGGCCGCCGATCGTCACCCTCGCCCACGGCAGGGAGTTGAGATTGAGGCGCCCCTTGCCGGCGGCTGGCTTCGCGCCCAGATCCGGAGGGCGGGCGCCGCGCGCATCCCGGGGGCGTGGGTCCGCGGTGCTGCTCCCGCCGCCGCCCTCCGGCATGTGAGGGGTGAGAGAGGGCGCGGTCCAGACCGTGACCCCTCCGGGGAGCTCGCCGCTCTTCTCCGAGCGCGCGAGCCAGAGCACGGCCCCCGCGCCGCCCGCGAGGAGCAACGCGACGGCGGCGAGCAAGAGCGGCCACCGAGGTGTGTGGGGCAGGGCGCCGGTGACCGAGGCCGACGCGGCGGGCGGCGGGCTCGAGGCCCGCGGGGCCCTCGCGGCCTGGGTGATGGCCTCGGTCGAGGACGGCCGCCCGCCGGGCAGATCGAGCGGCGGGGTGTCGCCCGGGGCGACCTCGAGCGCCTCCTTGATCATCGCCTCGGCGAGGCGCTCCGCTTGCTCGTCCTTCTCCTCCTCGGGCAGCGAGACGAGGAACTCGCGGAGCCGCGCGTGCGAGTCCGCGCGCCCGTCCTTGAGCTGCAGCCTGAGCAGCTCCTCGGCGAGCGCGGCGCGCAGCACCTCGGCGGAGGCCGGGCGCTGCAGCGGATCGCTGGCGATCGTGCTCACCACCAGCTGTTCGAGGGAGCGCGGGGTCTCCGGCCGGACCATGTGGAGCGGCACGATCGCCTGCGGACGAAGCACGTCCTCGAGGCTGGCGGCGTCGCGAAAGACACGGCCCGAGAGCATCTCGTAGAGGACGACCCCGACGGAGAAGAGGTCGCTCCGCGGCTCGGCCTTGCCGCGCGCCTGCTCGGGCGCCATGTAGCAGAGCTTCCCTTTGATCACCCCGCTGGTGGTCTGCATCGAGAGCTGATCCCGCGCCCGGGCCACCCCGAAGTCGACGAGCCGGACGTCACCGTCGACGGAGAGCAGGATGTTGCTCGGGCTCACGTCGCGGTGGATCACCGCGCCAGGCTGGCCGGTCAGCTCCGGCCGGAAGGAATGCGCGTGGGCGAGGGCGGCGCAGACCTCCATCGCGACGAAGAGCGCCACCTCGACCGGGATCCGGGTCCCCCGGGGCAGGCGCCGGAAGGCGTCGCGCAGGGAGATGCCCGAGACCAGCTCCATCGCCAGGTAGTGGCGCCCGCCGACCACCCCGGCGTCGAAGGTCTGCACGATGTTCCGGTGCGAGAGCGCCATCGCGACGCGCGTCTCGTCGAGGAACATCTGGACGAAGGATCGCTCCTGGCTGAGGTGCGCGTGGATCAGCTTGAGCGCCACCGGGCGCGCGGCGCCTGCTGGTCCGCGCAGGCACGCGCGATAGACGGTCGCCATCCCGCCGCCGCCGATCGTGCCGAGGAGCTCGTACTTGCCGAAGCCGCGTCCGATCGCGGGGGCGCTCGCCGAGTCGTGCTCGCTCCGGGACCGCGGGTCGCTCATGGGCTCTCCGACGGTAGCACGCGGTCCCGGAATCAAACAAGCGATCGGGTCTTCGCCGGTCTTCGCCGGAGGCTCGACCTCGGGAGCGAGCGTGATATATGCTGGCGGCTGCATGAACTGGATGGCAGAGAGCCGCTTCTTCGCGACCGCCTCGATCGTCTCGCTCGCCGCTGTGGCCTGGCTGTGGGGGGCGCCGCTCTGCGCCGAGGAGCTGCGCGCGGGGATCCTGCCGGTGGCCGGGGATCCCACGCTCGCGGCGCGTCTCGATCGCGAGCTCGGTCGCGCGGTCGCCGAGCGCGGGGTGCGGAGCACGCTGGGCCCGACCGAGCTGGCAGCGCGGCTGGGCGCCGCGCCAGGCGTCGCGAACGCGCTCCAGGAGGCCGGCGCGTTGCTCGACCGATCCGCGCGCTCCGCGCTCTACATGAAGCGCGGCGAGGCGGTGGACCTCGCCCGACAGGCGCTGCGCAAGCTCGAGGGGACGCTCGCGCTGCACCACGCGCGCGCGGTGCTCGCGCGGGCCCAGAGCGCGCTCGCTCGAGCGCTCCTGCTCAAGCCTGCCGACGAGGCTGGCGCGCGCGACGCGTTCCGTGCCGCGATGGCGGCGGCGCCGGACTTCCGCGGCGAGTCGCTGCCCCCGCGAGCTGCCCAGCTGCTCGAGGCGGCGCGGCGCGAGGCCCGGGTCGTGCCGCCTGGGGTCGAGGAGCTCGGCAAGATCGCGAGCAGCGCTGGCCTCGGCGCGGTGCTCTGGATCGCTGCGCGGCCGGCGGTGAGCTCGCAGGTGGAGGTCGAGGTGATGGAGTTCCGCGCGAAGCAGGGCTCGGTGCGCGCGTCGCTTCGCAAGAGCGGCCGGGTCGAGGACGTGACCGCGCTCGCGGCGGAGCTGGTCGCGGGCCTGCTCCGGCCGCGGGCT
>JAKLHH010001262.1 GCA_022710245.1 Myxococcota bacterium | reverse complement strand
CGCTCTGGCCGACGAGGCCGGTCGGCAGGTGGCGGATGCGCACGGCGCTCTCGGTCTTGTTGCGCTTCTGGCCGCCGGGCCCGGTGCCGCGCATGGTCTGCACCTCGCACTGGTGGAGCAGCGCCGCGTCGTCCAGGGCCAGGTAGTCGGTGGGGTCCACCATCGGGGCAGGGCCTGCGCCGTCTCGGCGGCGCGACGCGCTCAGGCGCTCGCGTCCTTCGACCGCTCCAGCTTGGCCAGGCGGCTGGCCGCGGCCTGCTCTTCCTGCTCCTCGAGGAGCCGGCGTAGCCGCACGACCTCGGCCCGCGAGCCGCGCGCGCCGAACACCCAGCCGACGAAGAGGCCGACCACGATGCAGAGGGGGATGTAGATGAAGTGCGCCGCGGAGAAGACCGTCCGGGTGGTCTCGGGGTTCATCGCCGCTCTCCCAGCCGGGCGCGGAGCTCGGCCAGCTCGCCCTCGACCCGGCGCTGGCGAGAGAAGACCGAGAGCACGAAGACGAGCAGCACCAGCCAGATCGCCGAGTAGGCGATGATGACGAAGAGCGGCGCGTTCACCTGGGCGCCCTCGCTGCCGGGCACGTACGGCTGGTAGTCCCCCTGCGGGGCGGCCGACGCCAGCACGGGGAGGAGCGCGACCGCGAGGAGCGCGACCAGGGCCGCGAGCTTGCGCCGGAGGTTCGCTGGACGGTTCATGGCTCCGATGGCTCCGGTCATTGCTCTCGCTCCGCGATGGTGATGGCGAGCTCGTCGAGCTGGTTGCGCGCCCGCTCCAGGTTGACCCGCAGCCAGAGGAGGAGCACGCAGACCACGGTGAAGACGGCGAGGCTGGTGAAGAAGGCGATCTTCATGCCCGTCGGCAGCGTGGTCACCACGCCCGCGTCCGGGTGGACCGTCCGCCAGAGCTTCACCGAGATGTAGACGAGCGGCACGTCGGCCGCGCCGAAGAGCGCCAGCCCGGCCGCGATGCGCCGCCGCGCCGGACCGCCGAAGCGGCGGGCGAGGAGCACGGCGACGAAGATCAGGAAGAGGACGAAGACGGTGGTGAGCCGCACGTCCCAGACCCAGTAGTGTCCCCAGGCCTTGCGCGCCCAGAGCGGGCCGGTGATCAGCACCAGCACGCCGAAGAGGATGGTCACCTCGGCGGCGGCGGCCGCGAGCTCGTCGCCCCAGAGGCGATCGCGGAAGAGGTAGGCGACGCTGCCGACCGCGCAGACCATCGCGGCGAGGAACATCGCCCACGCGCAGGGGACGTGGAAGAAGAAGATCTTCTGGATGAAGCCCTGCACCGGCTCGACGGGCGCGACGAAGAAGACCAGGTAGGGGGCGACCGCGAGCCCTCCCGCGGCCAGCAGGACCAAGATCACGAAGAGCCCGCGCGATCCGCCGCCGCTCGGCGCCAGCGCGGGCGCGGCCCCGGGCTGGACGGGCGCGGGGCTCACCATGGCTCCTCCCACTGCTGGCGGAGCTCCTGGAGCAGCTCCTTGCGCTTCTGCGTCACCTGCTCGCCGCGGTGCTTCGAGCGGGCGAGCTGCACGAGCTGCTGCAGGAGCGCCTCGCGGCGCGTCTGGCGCTCGCGAGCGCGCCGGGGCCCGACCACGGCCGCCGCCACGCCCCAGAGCAGGAGGACGGCCGCGAGCGCGATGGCGACCAGCGAGGCCCGTTCGTCGCGGTGCGGGAGCCCGCTCAGCGTCAGCTCCAGCGAGGCCCCGGCCGCGGCCTTCGCCAGCACGTAGACCCGTGGCCGCGGCTGGCCGTCCTTCTCACCCTCGGGCGGCGGCTCGAGGTGATCGATGGCGGGCCCCTGCAGCTCGACGCCGGGGCCGTTGATGACGCCCGCCAGCGACGGCTCGAGCGCGAGCGGGAGCTGCTGCCGGTACTCGACCTCGCCGCCGCGGTAGGGGAGCTCGACAGCGAAGCGGAGGGGCGTCAGCCCGGGCGGCAGCGGCTTGGTGATGAGGAGCCGGTGCTGCTCGCTCTGATGCTTGAGGATCGGCTTCAACGCGTCGGGGATCACCACCTCGGTCGCGCGCGCGGGGAGCGGGATCGCGAGGCCCGCGGAGCCGGGGTCGAAGAGGGTGTCGCCGCGGTTGGTGAGCTGCAGGTCCAGCGTCACCGCGAGCGAGCCCTCGCTGATCTGGAAGATCAGCTGCGAGCCCTGCCCGATGACGAGCCTGGAGGTGTCCTTGCTTCGATCGTAGACGGGGAAGGTCAGCGTGAGGCCGCCCTCGGCGGGGAGCTCGACCGGCGCGCTGCGATAGCTGAAGCCGTCGTGCCGCACGGTGACCGAGATCGGGCCGCGGGCTGCCGCCGGCTGCGAGGCGGGCGCCGAGGCCGGCTGCGAGGCGGGCTGCGACGCGGCGCTGGCCGGCACGGTGAGGAGCAGGCTGCCGTCGGCGCCAGTCCGCAGCTCGCCCGAGGGGCGCTGACCGTCGACGAAGACCAGCGCGCCGGCGAGCGGTGCGCGGGCCTTGCCGCGCAGGACGCGGACGCGGACCTCGCCAGGCTTGAGGTCCTTGGCTGGCGAGACCTCGGCGGCGCCCGCCTGGCCCTCGCGCCGAACGCCGCCGCCGCCCACGGCCGGGTGACCGGGAGGCATGCCGCCACGGCCGGGCATCGGCGGGTGGCCCTCGGGCATCTTCGGCTCGCCGCCGGCGCCGGGCATCGGCGGGTGCCCCTGCGGCATCTGGCCGCCCCTGGCAGGCCCC
>JAKLHH010001261.1 GCA_022710245.1 Myxococcota bacterium | reverse complement strand
AAGCGGATCGGTGAAGAGCTTCTTTCCCACCCGGAGGTCGAGGGTGAAGGTCAGGCGCCTCAGGACCTTCAGCTTGCCGTGCAGGAAGAAGAAGTGCCCGTCGTAGGACTGCGGCGCGACCACCTGAGCCGTGCCGCCGGTCGGGAGGACCTGCTGGTCCACCTCCTCGCCGAGGCGGACCAGCTCGAGGCGGTAGCCCGCGTAGAGGGTCAGCTTGTAGCGGCGGCGTTCCAGGTAGAGCTCGGGGTAGAGCTCGACCGTGTGACGCTGGCCCTCGAGGTACGCGTACGCCGCGTCACGCACGTCGTAGTAGTGGAAGGCGTAGTCGAGCCCCAGCCAGAAGGGCTCGCGCAACCGCACCAGGCCGCTGGCGAACGCCTCGTGATCGAAGGAGTAGAGACTCGCGCTCGACGCGATCACGTCAGCGGAGAAGGTGTAGGCCAGGGTGGCTTCGAGCCGCTCGCTGGCCCAGGCCAGGTCGAGCTTCGCCGCGTGGCTCTGCACGTTCAGGTCGGAGTTGCTGTAGTAGACGTTCTGGTCGAAGAGGTAGGTGAGGCCGAGGTCGAGCTCGTCGCGCAGCTCAAGGCGCGGGCCGATCTTGCCGTTCACGAAGGTCGTCGCGGAGCCCTGCTGCTCCCCGGGGCGGATGAACCCGGAGATCGAGATGTTGTTGTCGTAGCCGCCGGCCACGGAGAGCGAGCCACCCCAGGTGAACCGCGGGTGGCGGATCTCCTCCTCCTCCTCGGCCAGCGCCGCCGCCGGGAGCGAGAGGAGCAGGAGCAGCAGCGCGGCGCTCAGGCGCCCGGGTTCTCCCCGATCGCGACGAGGCTGAGGCCAGGCCAGGGCAGCTTGTCGTCGACGCGGTTCAGGTATGGGCATAGCGTATTGAAGACCTTCAGCTGCAGGAGAGAGAGCCGCTCGCGCCTCAGGAGTCGCCCGTTCACCAGCCAGCCCGCCACCGCGAGCCGGTTGAAGTCGCGCAGCGCCGCCACCCGGAAGCCGGCGGCGCGCAGGAGCTCCACCACCTCCGCGCGCCCGAACCGCCGGGTGTGCCCGACCGCGAGGTCGAGCGAGGAGTAGAGCCACTGCCCCTGCGGCACCAGCACGATCACCTTCCCCCCGGGCTCCAGCGCCGGGCGGAGGTTCTCGAGGACCGCCTGCGGATCGAGGACGTGCTCGAGCAGGTTCAGGCAGAGCACGGTGTCGAACTGGCCGGCGAGCCGCCGGAACGACTCCGGGTCGGTGGCGTCGAGCCGGCGCACCTCGAGGTAGGGCTTGCCCAGCGACATGTTGCGCAGGAACGCGAGGGCGTGCTGGTTGATGTCGCTCGCCACGTAGCGGCGGCGCGGCAGGAAGCGCAGCGTGAGGTTGCCGATGCCGGCCCCGAGCTCGAGCACCCGGCTGCCGATGTCGCGGCCGAGGAACGCCGCGGTCCAGTGGTTGAACTGGTGCACGTTGTTGAGGCTGTTGAGCACCTCGGAGCCGTGCGCGTCCTTGACGTAGATGTCGTCGATCACCTTCCAGCGGGCGATGGCGGAGAGCGCGGTCCAGCCGTGGCGCGCGCTGATCTTCTTCCCCTCCTGGTAGGTGCGGCCGGCGTAGCGGATCCACCACTAGTAGATCACCGCGCCGCGCTTGGCGAGCTTGGCGGTGAGCTCGGGCTCCATCGAGAAGTCGTTCGAGCGGAGCGGGATCGACTTCAGCAGCTCCGTCCGCACCATCTTGTAGCAGGTCTCCATGTCCGTCAGATCGAGGTCGGTCATCAGGTTGGAGAGGAGGGTGAGGAAGCGGTTGAGCTGGGTGTGCCAGAAGCTGAGGACGCGCCGGTAGTCGGAGCTCATGAAGCGCGAGCCGTAGACCGCGTCGGCGTCGCTCTCCAGGAAGGGCCGCAGCAGCAGCGACCAGTCCTCCGGGTAGTACTCGAGGTCGGCGTCCTGGATCACGGAGAGCTCGCCGGTCGCCTCGCCGATGGCGCGCCGGATGGCGTTGCCCTTGCCCTGGTTGCGCTCCTGCTCGAGGAGCCGGATGCACGGGTGCTCGGCCGCCAGCCGGCGGAGGATCTCGCGGCTGCCGTCGGTGGAGCCGTCGTCGACGATGATCAGCTCGACCTCGCGCACCATCGGGTGCGAGAAGGCGAGCACGCGGCGGACGGCGGCCTCGACCAGGAAGCACTCGTTGTAGACGGGCATCAGCACGGAGAGCCGGATCGGCTCGACGAAGCGCTTCTCCTCGGGGCGGGCGTCGTGCCCTGCGGCTTGCCCTGAGCGGGCAGGCGAGGTCGCGACGCGGATGCTGGGCTCTGTCACTCAGGTCCCTCTGCTGGTGGTCCACGCTCTGCTGCAGGCGCGATGACGCGAGCGCTGCGCTCCGCATCCTACTCCAGGACGCGGGTCGCCTCCAGCCTCAGCCTCGCTCGCTCGCTCGCGGCCGCGGGGTGAGGGGCTCGCGTTGCCCGGACGGCAGCAGCTCAGGGCTTCTTGCCGCCGGCGGTGATGGTGAGGACGAGCCCGAGGAGCAGGAGGGCGCCGAGGCCGATGGTGAGCAGCAGCGCGTTGCCGCTGAAGAGGCGGGCGGCGCGGAACTCGGCGAACCCGTGGCTGCCGCCAGCCTCGAGGAAGCCGAAGAAGCCGCAGGCCAGCCCTCCGAGTATCATCACCACGCCGAGCGCGCGCTGCATGGGACCTCCACGATGGCCGCGTGTGGCCTCCTCG
>JAKLHH010001260.1 GCA_022710245.1 Myxococcota bacterium | reverse complement strand
CGAGGCGCAGGTCACCGCGCTCCGCCTGACGGCAGGCTACACGCGGCGCGAGGCGGGCCGCGACCTCTTCACCATGAACCACCGCGTCGCGCGGGTGCGGGTCTCGCGGCCCGGCGCGGTGCTGGGCGAGTTCGCGCTCGACGTGAGCAAGCGCGAGCTGCAGGAGCTGCCGATCTCGGGGCCGGGCGGCGAGTACTGGCTCGAGGTGCTCCGCACGGTGCCGGGCTCGCAGCGGGCCTACCGCGAGGTCTGCGTCTCCGAGCTCCAGGTCAGGGGCACGCTGCCCGGTCCCGTCGGCATCGGGGCGCGGCCGCCGGTGCGGGTCGGCGCCTTCAAGCCGGCGCCCGGCGGCTGCCCCGCGGCGGACGCCGAGCCGCGCTCGGTGGAGTGCGCCGCGCAGCGCATCGTCGAGGGGACCACGGCCGCGGCCGAGGCGCTCCGCCTCGGGCGCTGGGGCCTCGGCCGCTTCGGGCCGCCGGCGCGCCGGCCGCTGGCTGTCGCCGCCAACACGCGCGCCTACCGCCTCGACCTCGCGCAGCAGCCCGACGAGGCGCTGCCGCTCTTCGCGCTCGCCGCCGAGCTCGACCCGGGCTACGGCATGCCGCGCCTCAACGCCGCGCGGGTGCACGCGCGCCGCGGCGACGTGCCGGGCGCGCTCCGCTGGCTCCTCGAGCTGAAGCAGCTCGGCTGGGCGCAGCGCTCGCGGCTGCTCGAGGCGCTCCGCGACGAGACCTTCCGCGCCGCCTGGAAGGATCCGGGGTTCAAGGAGCTCTACTGCCAGGAGCTCGACGAGCGCCTGCAGCTCGCGCTCCGGCGCGCGCTCGCCGGGCAGCCGGTCGGCGTCGAGCTCCTCGACGGGCTCGGCGCCGGCGAGGTGCAGCTGGTGGCGAACGCGGTCTTCGCGCGCCACGGGCGGCCCTTCGAGAGCCGGCCGATGCAGGACTACTTCTACGGCGCGCGGGCGAAGGTCGAGCGGCGCCTCGTCGTCGAGGCGGGCTACAGCGATCGCAAGCTGAGCCGGGTCGACTGGGCCAACGCGCGGCGCCTGCGCGCGCTGCTCAAGGAGCTGAAGCGGCCGGGGCTGGCGGCGCGGATCGACTGCCCGGATCCGCTCGCCTCGCCGACGCCGGCGAGCGCTCCGGCTGCGACGCCGGCGAGCGCTCCGGCTGCAGCGCAGCCGCGGTGACCTCGGGCACGGTGCGTTGAGCGACTTGACACAAGGCGCAGGAAGGCGCGCCTCGTCCGACGAACACGGCTCGTCCGACTGTTTGGGAAGGTTGCTGTGCAACCTCCGCGCGGGGAGGAGCGCGGATCAGCGAAGGTAGCTGGAGTGAAGCACGGACAGATCGCTCGCCCGCAGCGTGACCTGGAACCCCGGCTGTCCCCAGCTGCCGCGGGTGCCCGGCGGGGTGTCCTTGTCGATGAAGGTGACGGTGAGCATCTCCCCCTCGGCCAGCACCTGGATCGTGTACAGGGCAAGGTCGGCGCGGTCGCGTGGGAACGCCTCGACGGCCTTCGCCACCGCCGGGTAGCTGGTCCCGTGGAGGGAGTCGCGGGGGCGGGCGAGGGCCAGGCGCTCGAGCTCGCCGGCGGAGAGCGCGCGCGGCGCCGGGTCGAGGCGTGCGCCCCAGGTCACGACGCCGCTCTCGCGGCCGAGCATCACGACCACCTCGCGCTGCTCGACGGACAGGACCCGGAGGTCGTGCTGGGCGAGCTCCAGGTCCTCCCGGTCCTCCCGGTCGAGGATGCTCAGCGCCTGGACGATGGACAGGAAGCCGGTGCCCTGGATCGTGTCGACGATGCGCAGACGTCCCCCATTCGACATGACTGCCTCCGTGCGCCGGTCGAGGCGCGTAGCCCTCGGCCCGATGATAATCGCTCACTCAGAACGGTGTCTCTTTTCCCGTCGCCGGATCGTACTGCAGCGAGCCGCCGCCAGGGGTGCCGAGGTAGCCCTGGTAGCCCGGCTGCCCGGCCTCGGTGGCGGTGATCCCGGCGCGGTCCTGGGGTGAGAAGTGATCGCTGTTGAAGGTGTCGTGCGCGGCGTCCGTCCGCACGATCTGTCCGGCGGGGTCCCTGTACGAGTAGTCGCCGTGCGTGTGGTAGTCGCCGACCTCCTGGGTGCCCTTCGGCGCCGGCGAGTTGGAGGGGTTCACGCCGCTCTCCGAGCCGCGCACAGGACTGGTGTAGTAGTACTTCCCGTCCTTGCCCTGGTAGATCATCCCGCCGTATTCGCGGTTGTCGGCGATGGACTTGGGATTGGCCTCTTTGAGAGCTGCACGCGCCGCTTCCTCCCGGGTCGCGTAGCCCTTGCTCTTGCTGTTGCCCTTGCCCTTGCTCTTGCCGTCCTTGCCGTCCCCCTTGCCCTTGCCTTTCCCATCGCGCCTCTCCCGCTCCTCCGCCTCCCGGCGGTCTTCTTCACGCGCCTCCTCTTGCAGGCGGGCGAGCTCGGGGTCCGCGGAGACGGTGCAGGTGCCGATCAGCGTGCGCGGCGCCCCGCCGACGATGAGCCGGCAGCCGCAGAGCAGCTTGTCGCCGAGGCGCGCCGCCTGGCGGTCGTTGAACAGCACATTGTAGGCCGCGGGGGCGACGATCGGCTTGAGGTGGATGCAGCAGTCGGCGACCCGGGCCGCGGGGTACCTCTCGATGATCACGTTCCATGGAGGCAGGAGGAAGACGAGCTTTCCCCCGAAGGTGGGGTCCATCAGGCGCG
>JAKLHH010000126.1 GCA_022710245.1 Myxococcota bacterium | reverse complement strand
AGACAGGCCTGAAAGCAGGCCAGCCCCTCGTCGGTGGGCGGGAAGAAGGGCTCGGAGCAACCCTTCGCGCGACAGAGCGCGACGGCGCTGCCCGTGTCGGCCTGCGCCATGTCGACGACCGCCATCCGGAAGTCGAGCCCCGCGCTGCGGCCGCGACTCCAGAGCGCGGGGGCAGCCTGGTGCAGCCGCACGCGCGCGGCGCTCATCGAGTCCGTGCCGTCGACGACGAAGAGCAGATCGGCCAGCCGCGTCGGGCCGGCCACCGCGGCCTGGCAGCGCCCCTCGAGCGCCGCGGTGAGCCCGCCGACCGCGCTCCCGTTGGCGAGGTCGGCCGCGCGCAGGCGCGCCTTGCCGAGGCGGTTCGTGTAGCTGTCCTTGCTCGCCACGCCCCCGACCAGGAGCAACCCGTCGCCGCGCGCGATGGTCGCGTAGGCGAGGATGAAGGCATCGGCTGACTCGGCGGGCGAGTCGGGGAGCGCACCGATCTGGTCGAGGTCCAGCCCGGTCAGGAGCGGGAAGAGCGGGTTGCGGGCGCGGTAGAGCGCCGACGTGCTCGCCTGACGGAGCTCGATCACCGTGGACGCGACCAGCGCGGGCGTCCCGGCCACCGGCGCCCCGCTCGAGATCAGCCGCGCCGCCCTGAAGACGCCGCCGCGCGCCACCGTCGCTGCTACCTCGAGCGCGCGCTGCAGCGGGTCGCCGCCTCCGGGGATCGAGAGGATGAAACCGGCGAGGTCGGCCTTGCCGTCGTGCTCATCCCAGTCGACGGTGGCGGCGGCCGAGGTGCCGGCGCTGAGCACCAGCTCGCCATAGCGCATGGCCTGCGGCACCGCGACCGACCAGCCCCCGCGCGCGCTGCGGCAGAGGTTCGCGGCCGCCGCCGGGATCTCCGGACAGCCGCCGGCGAGCGCCGGCGCGCAGCCGCCGGGGCCCGCATCCGCGACGAGCTTGCGCGGGTCCAGCCCATCGCCGCAGGCCGCGCCGAGGAGCAGCGCGAGGAGAGCCGTCAGACGCGCCGCGCTGTGCACGGGGGAATCGTAGCACACCCAAGAACCCGCTTGCGGTTTGGTGCGAATCTCGCTTGGATCGAACTTGCCCTTTGTCGCGGAGCCTCCGCAGGAGGCGAGCAGGGCGAATTCGCCCTTCATCGCGGAGCCTCCGCAGGAGGCGACCAGGGCGAATTGCGACGGTCTCAGCGGTCTCATCCGAGCGGCCGCGAGGACCCGCAATTCGGGCGAGGCGACGCCGCGCACGCCGAGCGACAATTGCGCGAAGGCGCGAGACGAGGAGCCGTCACGTGAGCGAGAAGAAAGGCTTTGGCGAGACCTTCCTCGGTTGGTTCGTCGAGCGCGACGAGGCCGCGAAGGCCTCGCCGAAGACGAACGAGGAACCCGAGGAGCCCCAGGAGCCCCGGGAGGCCGCTCCGCCGGCACCTCCGGTGGTGGAGCTGAAGGGAGACGTGCCGCTGCCGGCCACGGCCGCCGCCCCCATCGACTTCGGCGCCGTCTACCGCGCCGCCGGCATCGCCGAGGAGGCGCGGGATCGCGTGGAGAAGTCCGTCACGCTGCTGCAGACGCTCCCGCCCGACGCTCCCGTCGCGGTGAAGCGCCAGATCGTCGAGGCCTCGCTGAAGGCCTTCGGCTACCCCGTCGAGCAGATCGTCGACGCGGGCGCGGCGCAGCTGCGAGCGCTGCAGGCCTTCATCGAGTTCAGCCGGCGAGCGACGCAGAAGGTCGTGGTCGAGGGCGAGGTGCGCATCGAGGAGCTGAGCCAGGAGATCGCCGCGCGCGTGGAGGAGCTGAACCGCCAGATCGCGGAGCTCAAGGCGCGCTCCGAGGAGAAGCAGCGTGCCCAGGAGCAGCTGGCGGCGCGGTGCGACGAGCAGATGAACCGCGTCCGCCAGGTCCTCGAGTTCTTCCAGGGCTCGGGCGCGCCGGCTGCCCCGCCGGGCGGCGGCACCCCGCCTGGCTCCAGCGAGCAGTAGCGGCGCCGTGACAGCAGGGAGCCCCGTCCCCCACCTCCCCGCAGCCAGTCTGCGGCCTGCCGGCGTACTCCAGGGTGAGGCCAGGTGACCCTCCTCCTCTCGGACAGGGCCCTGCTGGATGCCTTCAGGCGAGGCGAGCGCCGTGCGATCGAGCGGGTCTATCATTGCTACCTCGGGCAGGTCGTCTCCCTGCTCAGGCGCGGGTTCGGCTTCGCCAGCGCGGGGAAGCCGATGACGTTCCGCGGCCTCCATGACGCCTGGGAGCTCGAGTGCGCGGTGCAGGACGTCTTCAGCCGTGCCTTCTCCGCGGACGCTCGCCTCGCCTACGATGGCATCAGCCCCTACGGCCCCTACCTCCTCACCATCGCGCGGAACTGGGCGATCAGCCGCGAGCGCAGCGAGGGCCGCGAGCGGAGGCGACGTGACGGGCTCGCGGCCGAGGGCGCGCCGCCGGGGCCGGACTCGCCCGAGGAGCAGGCGCTCCGCGCGGAGCTGCGGGAGCTGGTCGCGCGGTTCCGTGGGACGCTCACCGCGGAGCAGCAGCGGTTCCTCGATGCTCGCTACGGCGAGGATCGGAGCCTCCTCGAGGCCGCCCGCGTGCTCGGGCTGAGCCGCATGCAGGCCCGCTCGCGAGATCAGCGCCTGCGCGAGGCCTTCGTCGAGTTCCTCCGCCGCGAGGGTTACCTGGCAGAGTCCCGGGGAGCGAGCCACCTCCTCTCGCTGCTGGTGGCCGCATGACTCGCCCGAAGGCGCTCACCCCTGCCCGCTTCACGCGCGGCTCGACCCGCCGCCTGGCGACCACCGCGCTGAGCGGCCTGCTGAGGCCAGGCCGCGAGCGGCGGCTGCGGCGCGCGCTCGAGGGCTCAGAGCAGGATCGTCGCGCCTACGGGCAGCTGGTCCGCCTCTTCCTCGCCCTCGAGGGGGACCCGGCCGGAGACCGGGGTCTCACGGCGGCGCAGGCGGCGCGCGTGCTCGAGCGGGCCCTCCCACCCGAGGCCCGGACCGGCGAGGCGCCCGCTGGCTCAGCCTGGAGCGTCCCGCAGGGCGAGGACCGAGCGCCGTCGCGACGCGCCTGGCTGGCAGCAGCCGCGGGTCTGGCGGTGCTCGTGGTCGTGGTGCTGGGCGGTCTCCTCGGACTGCGTCGCCCTGAGGAGCCGCGCGGCCTCTGGGCCTCGCGCGGGCACGCGACCAGCGCCCAGGGTCGGCTCGGCCTGCGCGCCTTCTGCGCTCGCGGCGGGCGCCTCCTCGCGCCGCCGCACCGCAGCGGGCCGCTGAGCCCGGAGGCGAGCTGCCGCCTCGACGACGAGCTGCAGCTGCTGGTGCTGCAGGTGGGCCATCCCCACCTCCTCGTCCTCGGTCACCTGCGCACTCCGACGGGGGAGGAGCGGCTCTTCTACTTCCCGGTGCCGCCCACCGGACGCTCCGGCGCCGCCCCCCTCGCGCCCCAGTACGAGCCCCTCGGGCCCGCGATCCGCCTCGTCGTGAACCACGGGCCTGGTGAGCTCCGCGTCGTCGCGCTCGCCTCGGGCGAGCCGCTCGAGGCGGCGGCCGTCCACGAGTGGCTGCGCATGCTCGACCCTGAGGAGAGCGCGGCGGAGCTGTTCCACCGCCTCGCCGGGGGGCGGGTCCTCGCGGCCGAGCTCCGGGTGCACCTCGAGGATGGAGGCCATCGATGAGCCGCGCGGCGGTCCTCCTCGCGTTCGGTCTCCTCGCGCTGGCGCCAGCCCGGGCGGGCGGCGAGGAAGCTGCCCGTGACCGCGGAGCCTCCTCAGGGTCTCATCCCGGAGCGACCGGAGGCCGCGAGGACACGCAGTTGCCCGAGGCCAGCTACGTCCTCATCGTCGCCGCCAACCAGAGCCTCGACGCCGGCGTGCGGCCGCTCCGCTTCGCCGATGACGACGCCGTGCGCTACTGGGAGCTCTTCTCCGCGCTCCGACCCGCGAGGCTCTCCCTCCTCACCGTCGTCGATCCGGAGACCGCCCGCGTCCACCCCGAGGCGGCCCGCGCCGCGCGCGTCCCCTGGATGCGCAACCTGCGCGAGGAGGTGGAGCAGATCTCCCGGGCCGTCGAGCTAGACCAGCGGCACGGCCGCAGCACCCGCTTCACCTTCGTCTATGTCGGACACGGCTCGGTGGCGACCGACGGCGAGGGCTACGTCAGCCTGCAGGACGTGCGGCTCCGCCGGCGCGATCTCTACCGCGAGATCATCGACCGCGTCCCCGCGGGGGCCATGCACCTCGTCATCGACGCCTGCAAGGCCTACTACCTCATCTCGCGCGGGCCAGGCTGGCGCGACGACCGGAGCGAGCGGACCTACGGCACCGAGGCGCGCGCCTTCCTGGGGCGCAGCACGCTGGAGGCGAACCCCCACGTGGGCGTGATCGTCTCGACCTCGGGCGACGAGGAGGTGCACGAGTGGTCGGCCTTCCGCAGCGGGGTCTTCTCGCACCAGCTGCGCAGCGCGCTCGCCGGCGCCGCCGACCTCAACGGCGACGGCCGCGTCGAGTACTCCGAGATCGGCGCCTTCATCGCCGCCGCCAACCAGCGGGTGAGCGACCCGCGCGCGCGCATCCGCCCCTTCGTGCGCCCGCCGGCGGGCCAGCTCCACGCCGCGCTGTTCGAGCCGCGCCTGGTGCGAGACGGCCCCCTCCTCGAGCTGGAGGCCTCGCGGCAGGGGCGCTTCGCGCTCGAGGACGGGCGCGGTGTCCGCTACGCGGACCTGCACAAGGCCGCGGGCGCGCCGCTCCGCCTGGCCCTGGCCGGAGGGCGCCGCTACTTCATCCGCCACGGCGCGCTGGAGGCGCTCCTCCCGGCTGGCCGCCGGGGCCTGGTCCGGCTCGGCTCTCTCGACACCGAGCCGCTGCGTGCCGAGGCGCGCGGCGCGGTGGACAGCACCTTCCGGACGGAGCTCTTCGCCGTCCCCTTCAGCCGCTCGTTCTACGAGGGCTACCTCGCCACCACCGACCTGCCCTCGATCGCCTTCGACGTCAGCGCCGAGCCAGTGCCAGGCCTCAGGCCGCACTGGCTGGGGCTGCAGCTCGAGCTCGCCTACGGCCTCGCGCCGGTCAGCCTCGATCTGCTGACCGGGGTGCAGCACAACCTGGCGCTGGGCGTGCGCTACCGGCTGCGGGCGCCCTTCTTCGTCTCGCTCCGCGCGGAGGTCGGCGCCTCCAGCCACCTCGCGGGCACGCTCGAGTACCGCCTGCTGCGCGTGGCGCTCCTCGGCGGAGCGGGCCTCCGCTGGCGCCTCGCGTCGTGGCTCGACCTCTCGCTGCAGCTCGATCTGGGCTACCAGGCGCTGGTGCAGACGGGGCAGTCGAACTCGGACCCGGCAGGGGCCAAGTTCGGGACCCTGCTCGGCTTGACGGTGCGGCCCTTCGCGGGGCTGCGGCGGCTGGGGATCGATCTGCGCGGGGGCTACTACGGACACCTGGCCACGCTCGGCGGGCGGCGCACGGTCAGCGCGGTCCCCGAGGGCGGCCTCGGGGTCTCCTGGGATCTGTAGCCCTTCTTCCCCTGTCCCACGTCCGCTCGCTCCCGGACCGCTGAGTCTCGCGCCCGAGGGGACGGGCGCCTTGCAGACGGCCGCCGAGGACTGCGGAGGAGGGCGGCCGGCAAGGCGCCCTCGGCGACTCGTGCCAGGGCGGGTCCGGGCGAGGACGCGCCCTGGCACTCGCGACGCCCCTCGGTCGTCGAGCTCAGCGGTCCTCGCGCTCGCTCAGGCGAGCTCTCGACGGAGGATCGCCCGAGGGCCTCGAGCTCCGCCTTCTCCTTGCGCTCCGCCTCGGCGCGGCGGCGACGCTCCTCTACTCGACGTCGTCCAGCGACGGCGACGACGCCGAGCGCGCGACGAGCAGCTCGACCGGCGGCGCGGCGACGGCCGGGGCGGGCGTCGTGGCGTCGACCACCACCGGGAGCAGCGCAGGCACGCGCACCGGCATCGCCGGCGCGGTGGGACGACGTCGACGCCCGAGGCCGAGCGCGGCCAAAATCCGCTGCGGCCGCTCGATCCATGAGCGGAGCGCCGACTCGGCCGGCTGCGGCTGCTCGCGCCGGGCGCGGTGCCGCGCGCGCACCTCGAAGGCAAAGTTGTCGACCAGCTCGGGGTCGACCGGGTCGCCGTTGAGCGCCAGCGTGAGCGAGGCGAGCCCCTCGCGCTCCGCCACATGGAAGAACTGCGCCTCGGAGATCTTGTTCGGCATGCACTCGAGCGGTCCGACGCTGACGACGCCGTCGATGATCCCCTCGCGCCACTCGTGCACGGGCCCGCCGACGGTCAGCACCGCCTCGCCGTAGAGCGCCCGCCGCAGGTAGGGCTCCGCCGCGGCCAGCGAGTCCTGCACCGACGTGCGCGGGCCCCAGCCGAGCGGCTCCGCCATCGCCCGGTAGGCCTGGCTCTGCATCCTCCCCTGCACCGTGCTGCTCACTCGCGCGAGGAGCCCCTGGCGCTTGCCCTTCCAGTACGAGAGGAGGTCGGAGTACTCCAGCCACTCGTTGAAGGCGGCGAAGCGGGCGCGAAGGCCGCGCGCCTCCAGCTTGTCGATGATGAAGTCATTGGAGAAGGGATCGCAGCGCACGTAGATCTCGCCGACGACGAGCACCGTCGGGATGACCCGGTCGCTCTTCACCGCCGCCAGCTCTCGCGCCGCGCGGCGGAGCAGGTCGGCGACGCCGAAGAGCCGGCCGCTCGTCGCCTCCATGAGGACCCGCGGCGCCGAGAGGTCGCCCCTGCCCTCGCGCTCGAGGAGCTCGAGGAGCTCGGCCTTGTAGCGATCATGGATCCCCAGCGCCGCGCCCGGCCGCGTCTCCACCGGCCGCACGTCGTAGAGCCCCTCGAGGAGCAGGTCGACGCCCATGAAGCCCGCGAAGACGAGCGCGGCGAAGCCGGCCGGGACCCCCTCGAAGTAGTCGGCGTCGGCAGGCGACCAGATCCGCACCCGGTCCTTCCAGCCGAGCCGCTCGAGGGTGATCTTGTGTAGCCAGTTGTACATGCCGAAGCGGCACGGCCCGGTCGCCGTCGGCATGAAGAAGGAGAAGCGCTCGTCGCTGTCCCTGTCCCGCTCGAGCCGCTGCAGCAAGCTCCCGAGCGTCATGCACATGGGGACGCACTCCTTGCCCGAGGTGTGGCGCCGCCCGATCCGCACCGTCTCCCGGTCCGGCATCGGCAGCCCCTCGGCCGGCACGCCGATCCCGCGCAGGCAGGCGGCGAGGCTCTCGGCGCCGGGCCCCATGCGCGGGATGAGCACCCGCTCGCCGCGGCGCATGATGTCGGGGAGCCCCTCCTTGTCGAGCTCGATCAGCTTCAGCTGGTTCAGCTTGCGCGCCGCGCGCTGGCCCTGCTGGTCCTCGGCGACGCAGTGGAGGAAGGCCTCGACGCGCGTCTTCGTCCCCGCGTCGCCCGAGTGGCCGTCGGTCTCGATGATCGCGAAGGGCTTGCCCTCCATCAGGTACGCGTAGAAGTGGATGCTGAAGCTGTCCGGCCCGCAGGCGTAGTTGGAGCAGAAGAGGCTGTAGAGGCCCGGGGTGCGCCGCACCTGGTGCGCGGCGCGCAGGTTCCGCTGCGCGTAGCCCCAGTACATGTCCTCGAAGACCGGCGACTCCTCGATCGGGTAGCAGTCCACCGGGACGCCGATGGCGCCCTGCTCGCGAAGGATCGCGGGGACGTTGGAGTTGAGGACCTTGTTGTAGATGGTGTAGCCGCGGCCGAGCACCACGACCGGCGTGATCCCCCGCTCGGCGCAGAACTCGAGCGCGCGCCGGCCGAGCTCGAGGCAGCGGACGTCAAAGCGCGTCTGCACGCCGAGCGCGGCGTGGTACGCGGCGCGCCAGGTGTCCTCCCGCTCGACGCCGAGCTCGCGCGCGATGGCGCGGCAGCTCTCGATCAGCTCCTTCGACTCGAGGTTCCCCTCGCCGACGTCGATCACCGGCGAGAAGACGCGGCAGCGCACCTCGCCGAGGTCGAGGCGCAGCATGTCCGGGCTCCCCTGCACGATCGGGCAGACCTTCGACTCGGGCTCGTCGGCGAGCCGCGGGATCGAGCGCAGCATGGGGAGGAAGAGGATGTCAGGCTCGCTCTCGGCCATGGTGCTGACGAGCCCGTGGTAGAGCTGCATCGGCGCGCAGAAGGGGACGTTCGCCTCCTCGATGCCGCGCTTGAGGACGCGCTGGTCCGCGCCGGAGTGGACGGTGAGGTCGAAGCCCAGCTCGTGCAGGTAGGTGGCGAAGAACGGGAAGAGCCCCTTGAGCAGGAACTCGTCGGTGATGGCGATCCGCTCGCCGCCTCGCGGGACGCTCACGCGCGCCACGATCTGCTCGACCAGCTCGTCGCGCTCGCGGAACGGGTCCGGCGCGCGATCGGGGAGCTTCTTCTTGCGCGTGCCCTTGTCGTAGAGCGAGCAGCCGCCGCCCCAGGTGAAGCGCTGGCGCTCGCCGGCGACGACGGTGGTGATGCGGTCGATGCGGCACTTGTTGCCTGAGCCGCCGCAGCCCTGCGTCGACTTGCAGATGAAGGTGTCCTTCTTCTCTACCCGCGCGTCGAGGAAGCGCCGCGGGTCGAGGGCCGCGGTCGCTGCTCCGGAAGCGGCAGAGCACACGGCACCTGCCCGCGCCTCCGGCGAGAGCGCCTTCAGCGTGAGCAGCGCGATCCCGAGCGCGCCGACGGTGCCCGGGTTCGGCGGGATGATGACCTCGCTCCCGGTCTGTCGCGCGACCGCGGCGGCCAGCGCGTCGGCCGAGAAGGGCATGCCCTGGCAGAAGATCACCTGCCCCACCGAGCGGCTGCCCTTCACGCGGTTCAGATAGTTCTGGATGATGGAGTCGTAGATGCCGGCGATGATCGAGCGCTGCGGCGCTCCGGCGGCCACCGCCTCGTCGATGATCTCGGCCATGAAGACGGAGCAGTGCTGGCCGAGGGACACGCCGAACTCAGCCTGGAGCGCCTCGCCCCCGAGCTGCACCACGTCGCGGATGCCGGAGAACTTCTTCCCCTGCTCCTCGATGAAGGAGCCCGTCCCGGCGCTGCAGGCCTCGTTCATCGCGGCGTCCACCACCCGCCCCTCGGCGAGGCGGATGTACTTGGCGTCCTGCCCGCCGATCTCGAAGATGGTGTCGACGCGGGGGTCGTAGTGGAGCGCGCCCTCGGCGTGCGCGGCGATCTCGTTGAGCACGTAGACCGCGTCGGGCCGGTAGCAGGTCGTCATCAGCGAGCCGACGATCTCGCGGCCGCTGCCGGTCGCGCCGACCGCGAGCACCGGCAGGGCGCCGGCGGGGCTCTCCACGAACTGGCGCATCATCTGCTGGGCCGCCCCCACCGGGTCGCCGTTGGTGCCGGTGTAGCCCTCCCAGACCATCTCCCGGGTGCGCGAGTCGACCGCGACCGCCTTCGAGCCGGTGGAGCCGATGTCGAAGCCGAGCACGAGTTGTCGCTCGGCGTGCGCGGCGTCGCCTCGCCCGAGCTGGCTCCCGCCGTCGACGACGACCGGGGCGAGGGGTTGACGCGGCATCCGGCGCACGCGCTCGAGCGACTCGCGGAGCGCGGGCACTTGCTCGAGGTGGTTCTCCACCGGCGGCGCGAGGAGCGCGTCCAGCGCGGGGAGGGGCGCGGGGTGCTCCGCGGCGATCACGGCGGCGCCGAGCGCCTCGAAGAAGAGCGCGTCGTCGCCCTCGGTGGGCGCGAGCGCCATCTGGTGCTTGAAGAGGAAGCGCCGGAAGCTCTCCTGGATCCGCGCCGAGCGCGAGACGCCACCGATCAGCACCACCTTGGGCGGGCTCACCTTGGGCTTGATCAGGACCTGCACGTTCTCGCAGACGGCGTCGTAGAGGCCGGCGAGGATCCGCGCGCGGCTCTCGCCCTTGTTGGCGAGGTGGGTCATGTCGGTCTTCAGGATGACCGGGCAGCGGCCGGAGAGCGGCGCCGGCTCCTCGACGTCGGCGCAGAGCTGGCTCGCCTCCTCGATGCTGAGGTTGAAGCGCTCGACGAGCTGCCGCAGGAAGTTGCCCGTCCCCTGGGAGCAGCGGGAGTTCTCGCGGAAGACCTCCACCCCCGTGGGCCGGATCTCCAGGACCGAGAAGCCATGGCTGCCGATGGAGACCAGGGTGGCGGACCGGTCCGAGTGGAGGAAGCGGTACCCGCTCACCTGGGCCTGCTTGATGGGGATGCGAGGCAGGTCGATCTGGCGGCTCAGCCGGCCGCTCACGGCCGCGCCCGCCACCGTGTCCCAGCTCCACTGGCGCAGGAGGTCGAGGAGGTGGCGCGCGGGCTCCTTGTGGTGCTCCAGACACTCGCGCCGGGTCCAGCGCAGGGCCGTCCCGTTCTTCTCCACCTCCACCACCTTGATGGTCTCTGCGCCCATATCGATGCCGATATACCGCTCTCCCATGGTCGAAGCCTCTTTCACCTATAGATACAAAGTGTTACGCAGAAAAGAAGAAGCGAATAAATCTAGACTGACACGTCAGTCTAGTAGTGTGATGAAGCGCTGTCAAGGATGGATTGTCCTGAAGATGAATTGATCCCCCCTGCGCTTCCGTGATAATCAACCCCAAGGAAATTAAAGAGATATCTAGCTGCTAAACGGAAGAACCGGCTTGTCATCCTCGAGGCTGAAGCAACTCGCACCGCTGATCCTGCTCGGGGTCGGGATCGGCCTCTATCACAACAGCCTTGGCAACCCCTTCATCTTCGATGACACCTCCGCCATCCCGGAGAACCCGCACATCCGTTCCCTTTGGCCACCATGGGACGCCCTGGTGGCCCCGCCAGAGACCACGCTCACGGGCCGTCCCCTGGTCTCCTTGACCTTCGCCGTCAACTTCGCCCTGGGCGGGCTGGACGTCCGGGGGTACCACGCGGGCAATCTCCTCCTCCACATCCTCTCGGCGCTGCTCCTCTTCGGGATCCTGCGGCGCACCCTGGAGCACCCCACCCGTGCGCTCCTGCCCGACCCCGGGGGGTCTACCGGCACGGCGCTGGCCGTGGCGTTGATCTGGCTGGTCCACCCGCTCCACACCGAGACCATCAACTACGTGGTCCAGCGGACCGAGCTCCTGATGAGCTTCTTCCTCCTCGCGACCCTGTACTGCTTCATCCGCAAGGCGGAGGCGGAGGCCACCGGCGCCCCCGCGGCCTTCCTGTGGGGGGCGGTCTCGGCGCTCTGCTGCGGGCTCGGGATGGCCTGCAAGGAGACGATGGTCGTGTGTCCGCTCCTGGTCCTCCTCTATGACCGGATCTTCCTCTGCGGCTCGTTCCGGGAGCTCCTGCGCAGGCGTGGCCGGTTGCACCTCGCGCTGGCCCTCACCCTCGCCGTGCAGGTCCTCATCCTCATCCAGTGGCCCCGGGGGGGGAGCGTCTACTTTTCCACGAGGGACTTCACTCCGTGGCTC
>JAKLHH010001259.1 GCA_022710245.1 Myxococcota bacterium | reverse complement strand
TCCTCAGGCGCTCGGCAGACCGGACGCCGGCCTGCCGCCGGTGCTCGCCCCGATCGTCGTGCAGGTCGATCCTCAGCCCCCCGTGCAGGTCCGGCCGTCCGCCCCTCAGCCGCTGGTGGCCGGCCTCAGCGCGCCGCAGCTGCCCGTCGAGACCCTGGCGATGCCCATCGACGACCTGCGCGCGACCGACGAGGATGGTGCTCCCGGTGGCCTCGTCGACGGCTCCCTTGGGCCAGCTCCGTCGCTGGAGGACGCGCCGCCACCGGCCCCCTCGGCCCCGTCGCCCGGTCCCTTGCAGCCATCCGCCTCGCTGGAGGGCGCGCTCGCCGCCGACGACGAGGCTGGCCCGCTGTCATCGTCGCGGCAGCGACGACGGGCGAGGGCCCGGGCCCTGCTGGTGGTGACCGCCATCGCCGTGCTGGCGCTCGCGGCGGTGGTCTTCATGCTGATCTCGGGGGTGCGCTTCACCTCGAGCGGTCACTCGCGCGAGGACGCGCATAGCCAGGCGGCCGCGGCCCTCGCGCCTCGTCACGACCCGCGCGGGCGCGACGCGAGCGCGCAGGCGCAGACTACCTCGCTCGCCGACGCTCGCGCCACGGACGTCTTCGCTCGAGGGCTCGACCAGGGGCGCTCGCCGACCCGCATCGACCAGGGGCGCTCGCCGACCCGCATCGACCAGGGGCGCTCGCCGACCCGCATCGACCAGGGGCGCTCGCCGACGCGGCCGGTGGCGCAGCTGGCCCAGGTCCAGCTGGCCTGCACGCCGCGGGTCACCGTCTACTGGCGCGGCGACGCCGTCGGCACCACCCCGGTGGAGCTCCGCCTCCCGCCGGGCCGGCAGCAGCTCCTGCTGCGCAGCCGCGCGCTGGGCGTGCAGACGACGCGGGAGATCATCGTGGCGGGTGGCAGGCGCAACACCGTCAGCATCGAGCTCCGTCGCGGCAAGCTGGATCTTCGCGTGCGTCCCTGGGCTCAGGTGGAGGTCGATGGCGTGGAGCGAGGGACCACGCCGCTGCCCCCGCTCGAGCTCTGGGAGGGGAGGCACGACGTCCGTCTGATCAACCCCAGCCGCAAGGCCGAGCACCGCGTGCGGGTGCAGATCAGGCCCGGCCAGACCGAGCGCGTCGTCTACCGCTTCGACTGAAGCAGCCCCTGCCATTGTAGTCCAATGTAGGATATTTGACTTCACCCACCTACTGTCGGACAATCGGACCAACAGCGAGATGAGGTCTGCATGTCCGCAGCGAGCGAACGGCGCAACTGGCTTCGGCTTGACAAGGTCTTCCCTGTCCTCGTCGAGTCTCCGCAGCTGGGCTACATGAACTGCATCGCCCGCAACATCTCCTGCGGAGGTCTCTTCCTCGAGACCCCTGCCCCGCTCCCGCTCGGCAGCCCGCTCCGGATCTACTTCGCGCTGCCGGACACCCAGGTGGGCATCTCGGCCGCGGGTCAGGTGAAGAACCACTACTTCCTCAACTACGGGAGCGCGGTCGGTCCGCTGGCGGTGACCGGCATGGGCGTGCGCTTCACCGAGTTCGACGACGACGGCGAGCTGCGGCTCACCCACACCATCCGGCGCACCCACGTACTGCAGTAGTCCGCCCACCATCGCAGCGACGTCCCGGAGGGCGTGGGTGGATGTGTGGAAAGTGGACAGGCGCCCGGGCCGGTGTTAGGGCTAGAGCGAGCCGGCGCTGAACGCTGGCGTGGTTGAGAGCATGTCACCGAGGATCAAGTTCGGGATCAGGTTGGCGCTCCCGCTCGCGGTGGTCGCTGCTTGCCTGCTCGCGGCGGTGCTCCTCTCTCCCGAGGTCCCCGCGACGCCGCTGCCACCGGCCGCGGTCAGTGCTCCGGGCGCGACCGGCGGCGGGGTGAAGCTGCAAGGCACGCGGCTCGCCGGCCTCTCCGTCGAGAAGCTGCGCAAGGACCTGGCCTCCACGGACCTCGCGGTCCGGCGGCGCGCGGTCGTCGCCCTCCTCGGCGCCGGCGCTGGCGACGCCGAGCTGCTGCATCGCCAGCTCCACCGCAAGACCAACCTCTCCTCCGAGGACTATCGCAGCGTGCTCCGCGGCATCGGCGCCGCGGTGCCGAACCGCCTCGGGCGGTTCAGCCCCGGCAACGAGAAGGCCGAGAAGAAGGGCCCCGGCAAGAAGGGCGCCGACAAGGGCAGCGACGGCGAGAAGGAGCTCGACTGGCTCGAGGCGCTGCTCACCCGCAAGCCGAGCGCGGTCAGCGCGCGCCTGCGCCCTGCCCTCGTCGAGGCGACCCTCTCGGTGGGGCTGATGCGGGCGCTCGCCGCCACGCGCCACCCCGAGGCCTCCCTCTCGCTGCTGCGCTTCGCCTACCGTCACGGCGGCGCCTTCCGCGACGAGGCCGGCCGCCAGATCCGCGCGATGGGCGTCGCCGCGGTGCCCGGGCTCCTGCGCGCGAGCGCGATGAAGGACCCCGAGGCCTACAAGATGGCGCGCTACGCGGCCTACCAGCTCGATCGCATCGACTGCATGCGCCCCGACCGCGCGCTGAAGCAGGCCGACCCCGACCTGCGCATCGAGATCCTCCACGCCTACGGCGAGGTGCGCGCCCCCGCCGCGGTCTCGGCCGTCCTCACCTACACCAACGACAGCGTCGAGGGAGTGCGGCGCGCCGCCCGCTGGGCGACGCTGCGCTACCTCAGCGGCCGGCCTCCGAAGGTGGTCAAGCGCAAGCTGAAGCTC
>JAKLHH010001258.1 GCA_022710245.1 Myxococcota bacterium | reverse complement strand
TCGAAGCGGCGGTCACTGTGCTATCGTCCGCGGTCAGGAGGCGACTGTGACCTACCACGTCCTTGTCACCGGTGGGGCCGGGTTCATTGGATCTCACATCGCGGAGCGGCTGCTTCGCGCGGGACACCGCGTCAGGGTACTCGACAGCCTGCACCCCCAGGTTCATCCGACGGGGGAGTGGCCCCAGTATCTGCCGCCCGAGGTGGAGAGGGTCAAGGCCGACGTTCGCGACGCCAATCGCGTGGCCACCGCGCTGGATGGCATCGACGTCCTCGTGCACCAGGCGGCGCGGGTCGGTGTGGGGCAGTCCCAGTACGAGATCGAGGAGTACGTGGACGCCAACATCCGCGGCACGGCGACCCTGCTCGAGGTGCTCGCCCGCAGGCGGCGGCCGCTGCGCAAGATCCTCGTCGCCGGGTCGATGTCGAGCTATGGCGAAGGGCGGTACCGCTGCGAAGCGTGCGCTCTGGAGCACGCCACGGTGACTCGCACGCCTGAGCAGCTCTCCCGCTGCCAGTGGGAGCCCGTATGTTGCCGCTGTCAACATCCCCTCACCCCCGTCCCGACCGACGAGAGCACCCCACTCCAGAGCACCTCGGTGTACGCGCTGACGAAGGTGGTCCAGGAGGAGCTCGTGCTCCTCTTCGGGCGGACCTATCACGTGCCTGCCGTGTCGCTACGGTACTTCAACGTCTACGGGCCACGCCAGTCGCTCTCAAACCCCTACACCGGCGTCGCCGCCATCTTCCTCTCGCGGCTGAAGAACGGCCAGCCGCCCATCGTCTACGAGGATGGCCAACAGCTGCGTGACTTCGTCTACGTCACCGATGTGGCCGAGGCGAATCTCCTCGCCATCGAACGCCCCGGAGCTGACGGGCTCGCGGTGAACGTGGCCAGCGGCCGTCGCGTGAACGTGCTGGAGATCGCGGAGCAGGCAGCGCAGCGCCTGCAGCGGCAGATCGCGCCCAGCATCACGGGGAGCGCCCGCTCCGGCGACATTCGTCACTGCTTCGCGGACGTCTCGCGACTCGAGCACGCCCTGGGTCTGACCACCAGGGTCACCTTCGAGGCCGGGTTCGCGCAGCTCTGCGACTGGGCGCTGGGGAGCGAAGCTGCGGATCACTTCGCGGAGGCCGAGCGCGCCCTCCGCGAGCGCGGGCTGCTCTGACTGAGGGACACCCGCCGCCCAGCCACCCCCAGCCACCCAGCCGGGCTTGCCTTCCCCGACCCGCCGGCATAGAACCAGCGCATGACCACGACCGCGAAGAAGCCCCCGCGCATGGCTGCCCACCTGCTGCGCGCCGTGGCGCGCCTCGCCGAGACGCCCGGCGCTGGCAAGATCCTGCAGCGCGTCTTCGCCCTGCAGCTCGGCCTCGACGTCCTGCGCCAGGCGAGCATCCCGCCCGAGGTGCCGCCCTACCGGCCGCTCCACCTCGGCGCCGGCAGCGAGGAGCGCCGCGATGGCTGACCCATCGGATGCTCTGCCGCCTCCGGGGCGGCAACCGCAGTTCGCCTTCGCCAGCATCGCCGACTATCGTGAGGCCTACCAGGCCGGCCGCACGACCCCGCTCGAGGTCGCCCGCCGCTTCCTCGACGCGGTCGCCCGCTCCGAGGAGCTGGCGCCCCCGATGCGCTTCTTCATCGCCCAGTCCCGCGAGGACCTGCTGGAGCAGGCGACCCGCTCGACGGAGCGGCTCGCGCGGGGCGCCGCGCTCGGGGCCCTCGAGGGCGTGCTGGTCGCCGTCAAGGAGGAGGTCGACATGGTCCCCTACCCCACCACGGTGGGGACCTCCTTCCTCGGGCGCGAGCCCGCGCGGGCCGACGCCACCGCGGTGGCCCGGCTTCGAGCCGCGGGCGCGCTGCTCCTCGGCAAGGCCAACATGCACGAGGTCGGCCTCGGCACGACCGGCATCAACCCCCACCACGGCTCGGCGCGAAACCCGTACGACCCGACCTGCGTCACTGGCGGCTCCTCGAGCGGCTCGGCCGCGACGGTGGCGGCGGGGCTCTGCCCGGTCGCGCTGGGCGCCGACGGCGGCGGCTCCATCCGCATCCCGGCCGCGCTCTGCGGGGTGGCCGGCCTGAAGCCGACCTTCGGCCGCGTCCCCGAGCGCGGCGCGGCGCCCCTCTGCTGGAGCCTCGCCCATCTGGGGCCCATCGCCGGGAGCCTGACGGACGCGGCGGAGGTGCTGCGCATCCTCGCCGGCCCCGACGACGCGGACCCGGAGACGCTCGGCCAGCCGCCGCTCTCGCTCGACCGCATGGAGGCTGGCGTGGCCGGGCTGCGCGTGGGCTGGCCCAGCCGCTGGGTGGAGCAGGCGCACGATCCAGTGCGAAGGGCCTGCCGCGCCGCGGTCGACGAGCTCGCCGCCGCCGGCGCGCGCGTCGAGGAGATCGAGATCGAGCACCTCGAGCTCGTGCGCCCCGTCCAGTACGTGACCATCGGGGTCGAGATCGCGGCCGCGCAGTACGAGCACCGGCGCGAACATCGCCGCGACTACGGCGGCGACACCCGCGTCCTGCTCGAGATGGCGAGCCAGCTCCCGGCTGTGGACTACGTGCGGGCGCAGCGCCTGCGCAGCCTGATCCGCGACGCCTTCGCGGCAGCCCTGGCGCGCGTCGACGTGATCATCACGCCGGCGACGGCCTGCACGGCTCCCGAGCTGCACGCCGACGCCGAGCGCTCCGGCGAGAGCGACCTCGGCACCCTCGAG
>JAKLHH010001257.1 GCA_022710245.1 Myxococcota bacterium | reverse complement strand
GGCGCGGGAGAGCTCGCTCATCGGCAACGAGAGCTGGCGGGGGCGAGCGGAGGGGCCGTCGATGCGGGCGCCGAGGAGCTGGCGAGCGCCGAGCCAGACGCCGGCGTCGAACTCCGGCCGCGCGCGCTCGCGCAGGCGCGCGAAGTCCCAGAGCGCCAGCACGGCCCAGGCGGCCTCCTGCGTGTTGCGGAAGCGCGCCTGCTTGCGGCCGAGGAGGAACCAGCGCACCAGGCGCGGGATCATCGGGTGCTCGGGGCGCGCCGCGAGGAGCGCCTGCAGCACCATCGCGGTCGTGCGATCGTCCGAGTGCATCAGCACGGCGAAGCCGTCGTCGAGGTCCTCCTCGGCGTGCGCCCAGGTCCCGTCGACGCGCAGGCTGTCGCTCAGCTCGTCGACCAGCGCCTGCACCTCGCGCCGGGCCGCTCGCGGCGAGGCAGCCAGCGTGGCGAGCAGGAGCGCGCGGGCGAAGAGCGGCTCGTGCGCGCGCCGCGCCGCGAGCTGCCCCGCGGGCCGGGTGACGTCCACGCCGTGGAGCTGCAGCGCGTGGAGGATGAAGGCCCGGGTGGCGAAGTCATAGCGCCCCTCCCCGAGGCGCGCGGCGGGGTCAGCGAAGGGCCGCAGGTAGGCGACCGCGCGGGCCACCGCCTCCGGGGCGACCCGCGGGCCGCGCCCGAGGAGGGAGACCCGCCGCAGCGTGATCAGCGCGTACGCCGTCGCCCACGGCCAGCTGCGCGGGGCCGACGGCCAGTAGCCGAAGCCGCCGTCCTCGCGCTGCATGGCGAGGACGCCCCGCACCCCCGCCTCCAGCCTCCGCGCGGGCGCGCCGGGGAGCGTGAGGCGAAGGCGCTCGCCGAGCGCCGTCGCCGCCGTCACCGCGAGGAGCCGCGAGCTGCGCTGCTCGAGGCAGCCGTAGGGGTAGTCGAGGAGCTGCTCCATGCCGTCCTCGACCCCGACCAGCGCCGTCGAGGAGAGCGAGACCTCGAGGCCCCCGCGGTCGGGGCGGAGCCCGTCGAGGGCGCCGAGGCGGTGGCGCACCGCCCCCGCCGTCTCGCCGGAGACCGAGGCGGCCTCGGCGAGGACTGGCGCGGTCACCGGCAGCTCCTCGATCACCTCGTCACGCGCGCCGCCCAGCTCCACGCTGAAGCGCAGCCGCGCGCGCCCCTCCCGCCGGGCCACGACGGGGAAGCGCGCCGAGGCCGTGGCGCCCCGCGCGAGCGCCACGCGCGTCTCCGCGGCGCCCTCGAGCTCCAGCGCGCCTCCCTCCAGGCGCAGGCTCACTCGCGCCTGCCCGGCGGCGAGCGCCTGGTTCTGGATCGCCACGCCGACCAGCGCCCGATCGCCCACGCGCAGCAGGCGCGGCGCCGCGGGCAGGCTGAGGAGCGGCAGGTCGACCGCGAAGCTGGTCTCGCCGCTGCCCGCCGCCCTGGCGCGGTCCACGGCGATCGCCATCAGCCGGAAGCGCGTGAGGTCGTCGGGGAGCGTGAAGCGGGCGCTCGCCCGCCCCTGTGCGTCGGTGCGCAGGCTCGCCTGCCAGGCGGTGGTGAGGAAGCGGCGCCGCGCGCGCTCCCGCTCCTTCGCCTCGCGGCCAACGAGGCGGCCGGAGCCGCGCCCGTAGCCCGCCCCACCGCCGCCGGAGCCGTGGCCGAGCAACCCGATGCTGCCGACGCCGGCGCCGGCGTGGTCCTCGTGGACCACGGGGATGGTCAGCGGCAGCAGCTGGCCGCGCCCGTCGGCGCGGCTGACCTCGTGCCGCGGCGTGTGCATCAGCGAGTAGAAGGGGTCCGCGAGCGAGTAGCCGCTGAGCCGCAGCACCGCCTCGTCGACGGCCATCACCACCACCTCGGCCGGCCGCCCACGGCCTGCCCCGTCCCTCACCTGCAGCGTCAGGCTCACGGGCTCGCGCGGCCGGTAGGTCGTCCGGTCCGTCTGCAGATCCACGCGCAGGCGGTAGGGCGCGTCCGAGACGGTGAGCGTCTCCCTCGCCTCGACGAGCGCCCCCTGCTGGCTGCGCAGCTCCTGGCCGATCCGCTGCGCGGTCACGCGGAGCTCGATCGAGCGCGCGAAGCGCTCCTCGATCGGGACCTGCACCACGGCCTTGCCGTCCGCCGCGAAGCGAAGCGGGAAGGAACGGAACACCCGCTCCCGCTCGAGGAAGAGCACCGCGTCGCCGCAGGCGCCGCGTCGCTCGACGGTGACCGCGGCCACCTCGCCAGGGAGGTACTCGCGCTTGTCCGTCTTGATGGTGAGGCGCGCCTCCCGCGCCTCGCGCTGCTTGCGCGCCTCCTCCTCGCGCGCCGCGCGCGCGTCGGTCTCCCGGTCGTCGTAGTAGTAGCGCTGGGAGATCTCCGCGGCGGTGCGCGTCTCGCGGCCCGCCTCGTCGGTCACCGTCAGCAGCAGCACCAGCGAGGCGTGGCGGTCGTAGCGCCGGAGCCAGGTGAACGCGAGCTCGCTCCCGCGCTCGGGCACGGTCAGCTCCCGTCGCCAGAGGACGGTCGACCACTCGGGCGGCTCGCGATAGCCCGGGCGCGGGTGCAGCGTCGCCACGACGCGCCGGCCGCCCACGGCCGCCACCGGGAGCGCCCCCCAGCGGCCGTCCTTGCCCGGCAGCGGCCGCACCACGCGCAGGTGCCGCTTCTCGAGGAGCCCGCGGCCGGTGTTCTCGCCGAGCGCGACGAAGAGCGCGCCGGGGAGCTGCACGAAGGAGGTGCGCGCCGCGAC
>JAKLHH010001256.1 GCA_022710245.1 Myxococcota bacterium | reverse complement strand
GAGCTCCTCGCGCGTCATGCCCTCGGTGAGCTGCCCGAGCTGCTGGTCGAGCTGCGTGCGCAGCACCGCCGCGATCTCGCCAAAGAAGCCCGCCGCGTCGCCGCTCCTGCGGAGCTCCTGCGCGCGCCGGAGGTGATCGCCGGCGCGCCGGCTGGCGGCCCGCCGGAGCGAGCGCGGCGTCTCGCGCGCGAGCCGCGCCCGCACGCGCTCCCCCAGGCCGACGCCGACCAGCACCGCGAGCGGCAGCCCGAGGAGCACCCAGAAGAGCAGGCTCCGGTGCACCGCAGAGGAGGCCGCGCTGCCCTCGAGGCTCGCGCCCGGCCGCGGCGGTCGGATGCTCCGCTCGAGGACGTTCTGCTTGCTGTCGGGCCGCGCGGTGAGCCCCGACGGGATCTCGCCGGTGACGCTGACCGTGACCGGCGGGGTCACCGCCTGCTTGTAGGCCGCCGCCACCGGATCGAAGTAGTCGAGGCGGAGGGCGGGGATGATGAGCTGCCCGCTCCGCACCGGCATCAGCAGGTACTCGATGATCTTCTCGCCGCTCACCGTCTCCTCGAGCTGCAGGCGATCGGAGACCTTCGGCTCGTAGACCTTGAAGCCGTCGAGCTTGAGCCCGGGGAGGCGGAGCTGGCTCAGGTTGCCGGTGCCGCGCACGATCACGCGCAGCGTGATCGCGTCGCCGGCGCGCACGCTCGGGCGATCGACGGTGGCCCAGAGCTCGAAGCGGCCCACGTTGGTCTCGGCGAAGCCGGGCGGCCGGTCCCTCGTCGGCAGCGGGAGCACCTCGATGGTGAGCGGCTCGCTCTGGCGCTGCACCGCCGCCGAGGAGAAGTTCTCCATGGTGCGGACCTGCGCCTCCATGACGCCGATGGTGAGCTTGCCCGCCTTCTGCGGGAAGAGCGCCTTGCGCGCGAGCACCGCCGCGTAGAAGAGGCGCCCCTGCAGCATCTTGCGCTCGAACTCGAGGCGCTGCGGCGAGCGCAGGTCCTCGCTCCAGAAGGCGTCGGTGGTCGGCTGCTTCAGCGGCTGGAAGCCGAGCACGTCGGACTGCGTGTAGAGCGACCAGGTGGCCGAGACCTGCTGCCCCACGAAGACCTTGGTCGGGGCTGCCGCGCCGGCGATGAAGACGCTCTGCAGCGGGCGGCCGTCGGGGTCGGGCTCCTCGACCGGCGGGTTGCCGGGGTTCGCGGGGTCGGGGATGCGCGGGGCGGTGCCGCGCCGGACGCGGAGCTGCACCGCCGTCGACTTGATCATGCGTCCGCCGAGCACGATGGCGGCCGGGCCGACGGTGAGGACGCCCTCCTTGAGGGGGGCGACGCTGTAGACGTGCGTCTCGCTGCGGCGCACCTGCCAGTTCACCATGTGGATGTTCTGGCTGGTGAGCCCGCCGCTGCCGACGCGGAAGTCGGCGAAGGCCGGCGGGATGAAGCGCGAGTAGCCGCTGCTCCCCTCCATCTCGATCTGGACGGTGACCTGCACCTCCTCGCCGACGGTGGCGATGTGCTTGTCGACCTCGAGGGTGACGCGGCCGCTCTCCGCCCGCGCGACGGCCGGCGACGCGAGCACTACGACCAGCACGGCCACGCTCGCCCAGGCCACTCTGGCCGAGAGGCGATGATGAGCGAGCGCGAGGGCCCCCGAGGTCGGCGACCGAGGGGCGTCGCGAGTGCCAGCGCGCTCCTGGCCTCCTCTCCGCGCTGGCACGAGCGCCGAGCGAGCCTTGCCGGCCGCCCCCGTCTGCAGGCCCCGGCGGCCGTCTGCAAGGCGAGCGTCCCCGAGAGCGCGAGCCTCGGGGGCCCGGGAGCGAGCGGACGTTGATCCCTGGCGGGGCATCGGGCGCAAACCTACCAGTCCTTCGACGGGCGCGGAAGATCCCCGCCCGTCTGCAGCCGCGCGCGCTGCTTCTGCAGGTTGCGGTCGTTGCGGTCGAGCGCGTCCAGCACCGAGTCCATCTCCGGCGGCGGCTTCGGCCGGCCCTGGTCCTTCCTGGCCTGCTGCTGCTGCTGTTGCTTCTGCTGATCCTTCTTACGGTCCGGCTGCTTCTTCTGCGCCTCTCGCTGATCCTTCTTCTGGTCCGCCTTGTCCTGCTTCTGATCCTGCTTGCCGTCCTTCTTCTGATCCTTCTTCTTCTGCTGGTCCTTCTTCTCCTGCTCCTTCTTCTTCTTCTCCTCCTCCTTCTGCTTGCGGAGGGCGAGCTCGAGGTTCCACTTGGAGGCGCGGTGCCCGGGCTGGAGCTGCAGGCTCCGCACGTACGACCCCACCGCCGCCTTGTACTGCTTCTGCTCCAGCTGGACGTTGCCGAGGTTGTAGAACGCCTTGGCCCGCAGGTCGCGGTCGCCGGCCGTGGTGGCCTTGACCAGCGCCTGGCGCGCGGGGTCGAGCTGCCCGAGCTGGAAGCGCGCGATGCCGAGGTTGTACTGGACGCCCGGCTCGTCGGGGAGCTCCTTGGCCGCCTTCTCGTAGTGCTCGAGCGCCTCCTTCAGCTTGCCGGCGCCGAGCTTGGCGTTGCCCTCCTCCACGTGGCTGTTGGTGGAGCGGAAGGGATCGAAGGCGCAGAGGAGCGGCGCGGCCAGGAGCAAGATGGTGAGGAGCTCACGGGGACCTCGCGTGGGGCGCCTGGAGGACCGAGGCTGACTCATGCACCACCTCCCTGGAGCTCGCCGACGAGCGCGCTGCGCCGGCGGCGCTCGCGCAGGCAGGCCTCGACGAGCAGGAGCAGGAAC
>JAKLHH010001255.1 GCA_022710245.1 Myxococcota bacterium | reverse complement strand
TCCTGGGCCTCGCGCCGCTTTGATGAGGATTTCACCCTTGCCGCCGCCGCCGAGCCATCATCCCCGCAAAATACCAAGGCGGCCGAATGAGGAATGGCACTCAACTACAGTTGCGCCCGCGTGGGAGCGGTGGATGGCGGGTAGTGACGAATAGCGCTACTCTGGGCGGGTGCGGCCCGCTGTCGCGTTCAGCCTGATCCTCGGCCTGCTCCCGGCCGCGGCCTGCGTGCGGGCGCTGGGGCCAGGCCTCGCCGGCTCTGCGGACTCCGGCGACACCGACGACGGCCCGGGAGGAGATGGGCGGCGCCCCTCCGAGGGGCCGCGCGCCGAGGGGCCGCGCGCCGAGGGGCTCCGGGGCGACGCGCCGTGTACGCTCGGCGCCTTCGGGCCGCCGCAGCCCGTGGCCGAGCTCAACACCACCTCGGGCGAGCTGGCGCCCTCGATCTCGGCCGACGGCCTGGAGATCTTCTACACCCGCGGCCCGAACCTGTGGAGGGCGATCCGCGCCTCGACCGCGTCGACGTTCTTCCCCTCGGCGCCGCTGTTCACCGACCTGGACAGCCCGAGCATCAGCAGCGACGGACTGGAGCTGTACGTCGACGACGGCTCCCGCGTCCTGTGCTCGGTGCGGAGCAACCCCTCGGCCCCCTTCGTTCAGCCCGCCGTGGTCCCCATCGTCGGCCTGGCGTCGTCGGTCAAGCTGTTGGGCCCCTGCCTCAGCGTCGACGGGAGCACGCTCTACCTCACCCTCGACAAGCAGGCCATCGCCGTGGCCACGCGCGACAAGACGGGCGGCTTCGTCTATCAGCGGACGCTGTCCGAGCTCGGCACCTCCCTGGGCGGCGGCTTCCCCGCGGTGGCGGCTGGCGAGCTGGAGATCTACTTCGAGCGCAGCGTCTCCGGCAACACGTCGCTCCACGTGGCGAGCCGCGCGAGCCGCGACCAGCCCTTCTCACCGCCCCAGCCGCTGGCGCTGGCCAAGCCGTTCGCGCAGTCCTACGACCCGGCCCTCTCGCCCGACGGGAGCACGCTCTACTTCGCTGCCCGCCTGGCCGCGGGTGACAAGGACCACCTCTGGGTGGCGACCCGGAGCTGCCAGTAGCCTCGGCCCGGCGGTGTCGGGCGGCCCGTCCGCTCGCTGTCGAGGTGGACCATCTGGATCCGCGAGGGCCGCGGCGGATCGAGCGCGCGGCGGATCGAGAGGTTGACCACGCCGGGCGCTACCTGATACCTTTTGCGCGGATAGCGGTAGGTTCTCATGTCTGGCGAAGCCGTCCTGGTCATTGACGACAGTCCGACCATCCTCAAGGTGGTGCAGCTGGTGCTGACCAAGGCCGGCTACCGCGTCGCCACCGCCACCGACGGCGACGAGGGGGTGGAGGCCGCCAAGCGCGAGCGGCCCGACGTGATCCTCCTCGACTTCGTCATGCCCAAGATGAACGGCTACCAGGTCTGCCAGGCGCTCCACCAGGAGGAGGCGCTGCGCGACGTCCCTGTCGTCTTGATGAGCGCCAAGGGCGACCAGGTCGGCGAGCGCTTCGTCAAGGTGATGGGGATCGTCGACTACATCACCAAGCCCTTCTCCCCCGAGGCGATCACCGGCGTGGTCCAGCACACCCTGGCCAAGTACGCCAAGAAGCCGGGCGAGGTGAGCCAGCCGATCGCCGAGCCGGTGACGCCCGAGGCCGCCGCCGACGCCGCCGACGCGGCGATGGAGGCGCGCCGCGCCTCGCTCGCCAAGCTCCGCGAGGGGCTCGCCAAGGCCGCCAGCAAGGCGGTGGTGATGGGCGCGCTGGACCAGGCGGTCTCGCTCGACGAGGACGACGTCGCCGCCTGGATCGGTCGCGGGCTGAGCGGCGAGGCGCTCGAGCTCCTGCTCGGCGAGCTGCGCGCCACCGCGCCCGAGCTCTCGGGCGACAGCCAGTCGGCGCTCGCCGGCGACCTCCGCTCGATCCCGATCGCGGAGGTGCTCGAGCTCCTCGGCCAGCAGGAGCAGACCGGCGTCCTCGGCATCACCCGGGGCAGCGCGCAGGTGGAGCTGCACTTCCAGGGCGGCAAGATCATGCTCGGCACCGCCGCCGGGCTCCCCGAGGAGCTGCTCCTCGGGCGCTTCATCCTCGAGAAGAACCTGATGAGCAAGCAGGACCTCGACCTCTTCCTGAAGAACCGGTCGGGGTCGGCGAGCCTGCTCGGCACGCAGCTGGTCAAGCTCGGCTACATCGGCAACGACGACCTCAAGGTCGCCATCCGCCAGCAGACCTGCGAGCTGGTCTACGATCTGCTGCGCTGGAGCTCCGGGAAGTTCGTCTTCCGCACCTCGCCCGGCCTCTCGCCGGTCGCCGCGGACGCCTCGCTCGCCCTCAGCGTCGACGGGATCCTGATGGAGGGCTTCCGCCGCGTGGACGAGTGGCACCTGATCGAGCGCGAGATCGACAACTTCGATCTCGTCTTCCTGCGCAACGAGGACGCGGTGAACCGCATGGGGCGGGGCCGCCTCACCCGCGAGGAGCTGGCGATCCTCGAGCTCGTCAACGGGAAGAACACGGTCAAGGAGATCGTCCGCCAGAGCCGGATGGGCTCCTTCGACGTGAGCAAGGTGCTCTACCGCCTGCTCTCCATCAAGCTGATCCGGAAGCGAGTGCCGGTGGTGGCTGTCTAGCGGCGCTCCAGCGAGGCGACGCAGCACCCCGGCGGCGCGCCGGGGCAAAGATGACGGACGGACG
>JAKLHH010001254.1 GCA_022710245.1 Myxococcota bacterium | reverse complement strand
CAGCGCTAGTAGCGCTGGAACTTGTTCCGGCACTGGCCCGTGCTGCAGACCGCCTCGCAGCGAGCCGGGCCGCAGCGCGCGGCGGGGCAGCCGCGCGAGACCATCTCCTTGACGACGGCGTCGAGCTTCTCCGCGGTCTTGCGATCGGTGCCGCCGAACCGGGCCAAGCCGCTCATGCAGACGCTGTAGCAGGTACACTCGCCGGCCGGGAGACGCGCTCGAGGCCCTCGCCGATGGCCGCCTCGAGCACGTCAGCCTCGTTCGGCTCGCGGGCGGCGAAGCGTCTGTCGAGAAACGCGGTCACCCTCCTCGCGATCCGCACTGCCAGAGGCAGCAGGTCCTCGTCCTCGGGCGGCGCCAAGGGGACGAAGGTCAAGGTCTCCTTCGACCCGCCCGACCCGCCCGGCCCATCCGACCCATCCGGCCCGAGGATGAAGACTCCATCGGGCAGCAGCGCGTGGGCGTGGACGTTACAGTTGAGCGCGCCGCCAAAGCGCTGGACGAAGGCCACGCCAGCGGTCTTGGCTCCCGGGTAGCCGGCCCACTTGGCCTGCCGCCGCTGCCAGGCGAACAGGACGCGGGTGGCGATGGCGAGGATGGCGGTGATGAGCGTGTGGTCCCTGGCCATGAGCCGGCGCACAGCGAAGGGGAAGGTCAGCGTCCACTGGCGGTAGGGGGCCTCGGGCAGCACCATGTCGACGAGGTAGGCCGCCTCCTCGCTCATCCGCCGCGCCGTGCACGACGGACAGACGCCACGATTCTTGCACGAGAAGGGCAGCAGGACCTCGTGGCCACAGGCCCCACAGCGTGCGCGGGCGAAGCCTCGGGACCGGTCGCCGCAGACAAGATAGTCGCGGAGCTCCTTCTCGACATAGTAGGGGTAGCCCTCGCCGCTCGCGCTCCGCTCCACGCCCTGGGCGAGGAAGGTCTCGAGGTGGTCGCGCACGATGCGGTGGAGCACGGTCGCCTGCGGCTGCCTCGGGCGATAGCTCGGCGGCAGCGGGGCCGACCCCGCACCCGGGTACCGCTCGTAGACAGACGGCTCGGCGAACGCCACACGCTCGGCGCAGAGCGAGCCCTGTGCCAGTCGAGGAGTCCTGTCATTGCACGGCGGGGACCGCGCCGCCCGTCCTCTGCGTCCGGATGCCGGTCCGGACAGGACGACGCACCGGACGCCGCGTTCAGGTGCGGACCGGGCGCGGCTCCTCGGCGAGACGACCTTCGGGACGGGACGGTGAAGGCCTCTGGCCTCGCGTCAGGTCAGCTCGGGCGAGTCGTCCTCTGGTGGACGCCGGCGTCGGCGTGGGTGCAGAGCCCGACGAGGGCGGCGCCACCGCCCCGACCCCGCCGCCCGAGGACAAGCCCGCCGGCAAGGGGCGGCTCTGGACCTGGCTCACGCGAACCGGCTGCTCGAGGCGGTGTCGAGGGTCAACGCCGGGGTGCTCGACCAGCTGCGCCGCGCTCGGCAGCCGGTCTCGGGTGAGGGCCGCCGCGACTCGCTCGGGTTGCCGCCGCCTCCCGATCTCTACGCGGCCTGGTGGACCGGCTCGCTCCTCGCCAGCGGCGGCCGCACGCAGGGCGCGGGGCACACCTACGTCTTCGGCACCACCACCTACAGCGACGACTATGGCAGCTTCGACGACGCCTGGCACTACGCCTCGCGCGCCAGCTCGCACGTGGTCGCCTTCGGCGTGGGCGCGCTGGCCGGGATCACCGACCGCCTCGACCTCGGGATCTCCCTCGCCTCGTACTACAAGCGCTCCGGCGGGCACGACTCCGCGCAGTTCGGCGACCTCGGCGTCAAGCTGGCCTTCCAGGTGCTGCGCTCGATCAACGGCAGCTGGATCCCCGACATCCTCGTCTACGTGAAGGAGACCTTCCCCACCGGCCGCTACGAGCGGCTCGATCCCACCCTCGGCGGCGTCGACGCGGGCGGCGCCGGCACCTACGCCACCACCGTGGGCCTCAACCTGCAGAAGCTGCTGCTGATGCCCAACCGGCACCTGCTCAAGCTGCGCGCGAACTTCGCCTACCAGTACTCCACGAAGGTCGACCTGCACGGGATCTCGACCTACGGCGGCAGCCCCACGACCGAGGGCTACGTCGAGCCGGGCAGCAACTACCTCCTGCTCCTCGCCGGGGAGTACCAGCTCTCGCGGCGCTGGGCCGTGGCGCTCGACGTGCAGTGGTCCCACAACGGCGCCGACCGCTTCTTCGGCGTGCCCGGACGCGCGAGCGACGGCTCCCTCGCCAGCGTCGGCGGCGCGACCGCGAACACCATCGCCATCGCGCCGGGGATCGAGCTCAACGTGACCGGCGAGCTGGGGATCATCCTCGGGCTCGTCTGGACGCCGCTCGCGCAGAACGCGCTCACCGCCTTCGGTCCCTCCATCGCCATCGGCTTCGGGATCTGACCTAGAGACTCCGGCGCCGGGCCGGGGGTACTATCCTCGCATGCCAGACGCCCCGCTCAGCCCCCTCTCCGCGACCCCGCTCGCGGTGCCGGACCCCGCGGCGCTCGCCTCGGTGCAGGCCCTCTGCGAGCTCTCCGAGCCCTACCGCGCCGACGCCGCCAGCGATCAGCTCTTCGTCGCCGCCATGCGCGAGATCGTGGCCTGGCACGGCGCGCGGTCGCCCTTCTACGGGCGCCTGCTGCGCGAGCGCGGCTTCGACCCCGCCACGCTGCGCACGCCCGCGGACTGCGCCCGCATCCCTGCCGTGCCGGCG
>JAKLHH010001253.1 GCA_022710245.1 Myxococcota bacterium | reverse complement strand
GCAAGCAGGAGGGGAGCGGCCACCTCTGCGGCACCGCCTACGTGCGGCGGCCGTTGAAGCTCGGCGCAGCGGGCGCGTGGCGCGAGGCGCTGATCCACGACGCGCTGACCTACCGGCCGCTCTCCGGTGGCCGCGTCCTCGTGGTGGAGCGGGGCAGCGCCGTCGCCCACGAGACCGACCGCATCACCCTCACCCTCGACGACGGCACGCGCGCCCGCGAGCTCCTCGCCGGGGTCGTGCTCCAGCGCGACCCCACGGAGCTGGAGGTCGAGGACGGCCGCGTCTACCTCACGCTCGGCTACAGCCGCCAGCTCCTCTCCCGCAAGAAGACCCTCGACCACCTGCCGCGCTGAGCCCCGCGCTGCTCAGCTCCCGTCCGGGGTCAGGGTGAGCACCGCCGCGCCCTGCGAGGGGGTCGCGTCCGACGACGAGCACCACGGGCGCGGGGACGGGGAGGCTGGTGCCGCTCGCCGCGTCGCACGTGATGGTCAGGCGGCGCTGCACTCCTCGTCGAAGTAGTAGTGCTCGCAGGCGCAGGGGGTGGTCGGGCGGCGGCCGTCGCTGCTCTCCACGCACGTCGCCTCCCAGAGGCCGCTCGGCAGGCACTCCTGCTGACCCCAGCCGCAGTAGGTCTCTCCGTCGCACCAGCGCCGCTGGCCGGGGACGCACCTTGCCGGGCGCCGGCGTCGAGGTCGGCGTCGTCGGCGCGGCGCCGGAGTCGCTCCCCGGCTTCGTCGGCGACTCAGGCGTCGACGCCGGGGCCGGCGCTGGTGCTGGACCAGCGTCGGCCCCGAGCGACGACGGCGGAGGGGAAGGGGGCGCGGCCGGAGCCGGCTTCTCGCAGACCAGCTTCGAGTGGAGCTCGTCCACGGGGCAGTTCCAGGCGGCACCCCCGGCGGGGCTGTTGGTCGGGTTGGGGACGGAGGCACGGGTGCAGCGCCAGCTGCCTGCGATCTCCTCGCAGCTCCAGCCAGCGCCCGCGACCGGCGCGCCCCCGCCGGCCGGTCGCGTGCGGACAGACGAGGCCACGGCCCAGCTGCAGCTCCACCCCTGTGACGGGTCGACAACCCCGCCCCAGACTTGAGCCGGCGCGATGGGAGCGGCTTCCCATCGCTCGGGCCTCGCGACTCCAGCTCGGGGTCGCTGGCTGCGCGGCGCCGCTCATCTCACTCCAAGGTCGGCGCGCAGGTCGAGACGCCCGCGCCCACGATGCGGTAAGGGACCTTGGCGACCAGCGTCTCGGTCTTGCCCGTCGCGGGGTCGAGCCGGAGCATGCGCGTGTCGCCGGTCCCGAAGACGCCGCCGGTGGTGAAGATGTAGAACTTGCCGCCCCAGTGGGCGAAGGCCCAGGCCGAGGCGGCGCTGCCGTCCGCCGGCAGCTGCCAGCTCTGCTTCTGCGTCGCGGTGGTGGGGTCAATCTCGGCGACCCACGTCTTCGAGGCGCCGGGGTAATAGGCGTAGAGGAGGCCGTTGCCGGTGCCGGTCAGCTCCGGTGACTGCTCGGCCGCGGGCATGTCCCCCACCGAGGCGACCGCCATGGTGTCCGGCGCGAGGACGGAGAGCTTGCTGCTCTTGGCCTCGAGGTCGCCGCCCGCGAGGTAGAGCTTCTCCTTGGTGGAGCCAGCCTTCTCGGTGACGAACCCCATCCCGAAGAGCTTGAGCCCGCCGCTGCCCACCTTGTAGCCCGAATCGACGCAGGCGCCCGTCTTGGTGTTCACCCAGAAGATCTGGCCGCTCTTGTAGAGCACCCAGGCCGTGCCCTGGCGGTCGACGGACATCGAGAAGGGCCCGTTGCCGCCTCCATCGAGGGACGGGCCTGCCTGACAGTTGACCACGGCGATCGGCTGGAGGTCGTACTTGCCGCCACCAGGGTTGAGCTTGAACAGCTTGTTGCCGTCGTCGAGGACGTAGATCAGCTTCGAGGACGAGTCGCAGCCGCCGGAGCTGCAGCTGCCGCCGACGCAGGTCTCTCCCACCCCGCAGGACTTCACGGCAGCGCCGACGGTGCCGTCGCTGTTGCAGCTGTGGACGTCGTCGCCCACGCAGACGGTCCCGTCCGGGTCGCAGGCGACGCAGCCGAGGCTCGGCACGCAGGCCTGGTCCGCCTTGCAGGTGCTCACGGTGGTGAAGGCGCCCGCCTTGCACTCCTGCAGCGTGGACCCGTAGCAGCGACGCTCCGTGCCGGTGCAGCTGTTGCTCCCGTCCTCGACGGGCGTGGTGCCGCTGTCGCCCTGCTTGAAGTCTGGCGAGGCGCACGCGGCGAGGGTGAGGCCGAGGGTGGTGAGGGCGAGACGCGGCGCGAGGTGATGGTGCATGTCCTTCTCTCCGTCAGTCTTGCGGGGGCGTCAGTCCTGGGGGGCCGGCCAGCGTCGCCCTGCATCGCGGAGCATCCCGCGGACGCGAGCAGGGCGAAGCCAGCCGTCAGCGCACGCCTGGGCGGCCCGGCAGCGGCATCGACCGCGCGGCAGCCTGGGACCTCACGCTCTGCGGCGGGGCCACTCGCGCCGGCGGCAGGCCCGAGCCCGGGGCCCTCGGCGGCTGCTGCGGGGCCATCGCCGGGGCCACCCGCGCTGGCGGCACGGCCGCCGTCGCGGGCCGCGCCGGGGCCACCGCGGGCGCCGGGGCCGGAGCGGGCTGCGCGGCCAGCTGCGGCGCGGGCTCGGCGAGCTGGCGCAGGCGGCCGGCGAGCTCGATCAGCTTCGCGCGATCGTGGACCACGATCCGCCGGCC
>JAKLHH010001252.1 GCA_022710245.1 Myxococcota bacterium | reverse complement strand
CGCTTCTTCACCAGCCACCTCGGCGCGGTGCCCGACGACACGCAGCTCCTCGGAGCGCCCTGGGCGGTCCTCCTCGGCGTGATGTCGGCGGCGACGATGACGCTCGGCAACCTCGCCGCCATCCACCAGCAGAACGTCAAGCGCCTCCTCGCCTACTCGTCCATCGCGCACGCGGGCTACCTGCTGATGGCGCTCTGCGTCTTCTCGCGCCAGGCCGAGCAGGCGGTGCTCTTCTACCTGGTCGCCTACCTCTTCATGAACCTCGGCGCCTTCATCGTCGTGATCGGGCTCTCCGAGGCGGGGCTCGGCGAGACCATCGAGAGCTACCGCGGCCTCGGCCGCCGGGCGCCGTTCCTCGCGGTGGTGATGGCGATCTTCCTCTTCTCGCTGACCGGCGTCCCGCCGATGGCGGGGTTCATCGGCAAGTTCTACCTCTTCGCCGCGGTCCTGCAGCGGGGCGGCACGTTCTACATGGTGCTGGCGGTCATCGGCATCATCAACTCGGCCATCTCGCTCTACTACTACGCGCGCATCCTGAAGGAGATGTACTTCTCCGCGGCCAAGGACACCTGGCCGGTGCGCGCGCCGCTCGTCCACCGCGCGCTCGCCTTCTTCCTCGCGGTGCCGACCGTGCTCCTCGGGATCTACTGGTCGCCGCTCGCCGAGGCGATCACGCGCGCGTTCGGCTCGTAGCCTCCCGGACAAAGGTCCCTCCCACGGCTCTGGTCAGGCGGCCTGCCAGATCGCCAGTGGTAGCCACCGCCCTCCATCGCAGTTTCGCGGCCTTGCTGCTGGCCTCACTCTTGCTCAGGAGACGGGCGTCGCCGACACATGGCCAACCACGGAGGCCTCTCATGAGCCGCGCCCGTCTCTGGATCCTCGTCCTCAGCATCGTCAGCATCCCCGCCGCTGCCCAGGCGAACTGGTGGGACGACGTGGGGCCGGTCCGCGACCCCGAGAAGGCGAAGCTCGCCTCGCGGATGGGCATCTACACCCAGGGCGGCTGGAACCAGGCGATGCAGGGCTCGACGGGCGGCATCCCGAACGCCTTCCTCGCCAACGCGGCGCTCCACCCCGAGGCGCAGGTGACGGCCGGCGGCGTCGGACGCCAGCTCGGCGACGGCAAGGCAGCCCCGACCTTCTCCTGGCAGCGGCTGAGCTACGGTGACGCCGAGTCGATGCTGGTGGGCAACAGGGCCGCGCCGGCTCCGGCGACGGCCGCGCCCGCCGCGACCCAGGGCCAGTCGTCGGGTCGCGTGGAGCTCACCTACTGCAAGACCGGCGGCAAGGAGAAGGTCGTCAGCGTGGCGCTCTCGCCGGCCCGGCAGCTCGTCCTCGGCCAGAACGGACGCCCCGTCGTCGACGGCAACCGCGTCCAGTTCCTGCGCCAGACCGCTGGCGGCGCGGTGCGCACCGTCAAGACGCGGCCCCTCGCCGGCGTCAGCGTCTTCGCGAAGTAGCCTGCCACTCCGGGGTGGTGCTGTCCGCCCGGCGACGTAGAATCCGCCGAGGAGGACCCATGCCCCGACCCATCCGCCTCACCCTCGCGCTCGCGCTCTGCCTCGGCGCGGCACCCGTCCTCGCGAAGCCACCCGCCCGCCTGGCGCTGCTCCGCCACTACCAGGGCAAGGAGCCCTTCCCGCCCGCGCTCCTCGCGGCCTACGAGGGGCTGGTCCTCGCCCTCGAGCGTGGCGACCCGGGGGAGATCAACAAGCACTGCCTGCCGCAAGCGGTGAGCCTCAGCACCGCGCCGCGTCCGGCGAAGACGCGCGAGTACGGCACCGACGTGAACCTGCCCTTCATCAAGCAGGGCTTCGACCGCCACGTGCGCAGCCTGCGCAGGGACGCGCTGGACGTCTACCTCGTGCGCACGGGCTCGAGCTACCTCTTCTTCGTCGAGGGGAAGCAGAGCGGCTGGAAGCTCTACCGCTACGGCGACAAGCCGATCGAGTAGCGCCCACCCCGAGAGCTCGCCCCCGATCCGGGACAGCTGTCGCGGCGCCGCACAGGTCGGGCGTTCGTGCGCAGCTGCCGCGACCAACGATTCGAGGCGCCAGCCTTGACGCCGTAATGAGCATATGCTCATAATCCGGCGCGAGGTGCCCGGGTGCCGAGACCGCCGTGCTGCCGCCGCATCGCAGGAAAGCCCCCCGCGGCGATCTTCAAGCCGGCCGGCATCCCGACCCGCGAGCTCGAGGAGCTGGTGATGACCCTCGACGAGCTGGAGGCAGTGCGGCTCGCCGACCTCGAGGGTCTCTACCAGGAGCAGGCGGCCGAGCGGATGGGCATCTCGCGGCCGACCTTCGGCCGCATCGTGGCGGCGGCGCACCGCAAGGTCGCCGAGGCGCTGGTCAGGGGGAAGGCGCTCCGCATCGAGGGTGGGCCGGTGCTCGAGGGCGCTCGGCGCCGCTGCGAGCGGTGCGATGTCGAGTGGGAGGGCCCGAGCGGCTGCCCGCGGTGTGCGGACGGCGACGAGCCCTCCGCTGAGGAGCAGGAACGACCTCGCTGCCGCCGTCGCGGCCGCGCGAGGTAGCTGTAGCCGGGCCTTGCCCGGAGAAGGAGCCGTCCATGAACCTCTGTATCCCCGTCACCGAGGACAAGGGCCTGGAGAGCCCGGTCAGCGCGCACTTCGGCTCGGCGCCGCTCTTCCTGGTGGTCGACACCGAGAGCCGCGCCTGCCGCGCCCTGCCCAACCTCAACCTGCAGCACCAGCACGGCATGTGTCAGCCGCTGCTCTCCTTC
>JAKLHH010001251.1 GCA_022710245.1 Myxococcota bacterium | reverse complement strand
GACTACGACGAGAACCTCCTGCTCAAGGGCCTCTTCGGCTCCGACAAGACGAAGGCCACCATCACCGTCGGCGGCTCGCCCTGCGCCGTCGACCAGTGGAGCAGCACCCAGGTCACCTGCAAGCTCGACAAGGCGGCGAAGGGGGAGGTGGTGGTCACCGTGGACGGCCACGAGAGCAACAAGGTGAAGCTCGGCTCCTGGAAGGGCAAGCTCACCTACGCCATCGAGAGCAAGCAGCCCGGGCTCTCCCAGCTCTGGACCATCGACCTCCACCTGCGCGGGGACCTCGGCGACTGGCGCGACAAGCCGGGCGAGAAGCCGAAGGCGCACCAGAAGGCGCTCTCGCTGTCCCGCGACGGGGCGGCCACCGCGGTCGCCAGCGGGTCGGCGACCGACAACGACTGCACCATGAGCTGGGAGCCGAAGACCTTCCAGCTCAAGCCCTGGGCCGACCTCGGCGCCAGCTCGAGCTACACGGTGATGATCACGGCGGTCGTCGACGAGGCCGATCAGGGCCACCTCTGGTTCGAGCTCATGGGCGTCGCCGACCCCTGCTTCAAGCGCCAGGTGCAGGGCGGCACCAGCAGCATGTGCGAGGCCCTGTCGGAGAACGGGAACTGCTCCATCTTCAACGGCCCGAACCTGGTCAGCTCCGCGGCGGTGCACCCCTTCAACGACATCCTCTCCGGCCGGCTGAAGCAGCCCGCCACCCTCGGCGCGACCGGGGCCATCGGGAAAGGCCAGCTGGGACCCGTCGACGCCTCGACCTGCTGCGGAGGCGAGTTCAACATCCCCTGGACCTACCAGGAGCGGATCAGCTGGGACGCCATGTCGCCCGAGGGCGGCACGGCGCCGGATCCGGCGAACGACGAGCGCTGAGTGGACGATCACTATCTGGCTTGCGCCTGCAGACCCGCCTCGAGCTCCTCCGGGTGTGGCAACGATTTGCCCTCGAGCTCGAGCAGGGTAAGTTGACGCCGGCGCGAACGGATGCCACGCTGGCCTGTCTGCCGACAAACGTGCTCGAACCTGGGGCAGCAGCGGGTGACGCCGGGGCGGTTCGCGCCAAGCCCGAACGGAGAGTCTCATGCGTACCCTCACCATGTCCGCCATCCTGGTCCTGCTCCTCGCTCTCTCACTCTCAGCCTGCGGAGGCGAAGAGCTGTGCAGCGAGGGGAACTGCATCTGCAAGGCCAACGTCACGGGCTGCGCTTTCCACTGCACCGGGGGCAACTGCTCGCAGTCGTGCGAGTCGGGGTCGGCCTGCGTCGTCGAGTGCGAGAAGGGACACTGCAGCCAGAACTGCGCGGCAGATGCCGCGAGCTGCGAGCTGCGCTGTGCGGGCGGCGGCTGCACGCAGTCCTGCTCGGGGAACGCGAAGTGTACGTACACCTGCACCGGAGGCGGCTGCACCTCCATGTGACGGTCTGACGCGCCCTCTCCGGCCCCAGCCTCCTCCCTCCTCCTCAGCCGACGCCCTCACACACCCGCGAACCATCGCCGCCGCGCGCTGTCTCTCCCCTGTACCCGGAGGCAGCATGCGAACCCACCCCACGATCCCGCGGCCCTGCGCTCTGCTCCTCGCCGCCGCGATCCTCGCCGCGCCGGGCGCCACCGACGCGAAGCGCACGCCGCCCGCGCCGCGGCTGCACCTGATCGTCGACTCGCCCTACCAGCTCTGGAACGCGGCGGGCACCAAGGTCCACCTCGTCGCCTACACCGAGGCCTTCCGCCCCGCGGCCGGCGCCGAGGTCTTCCTCGACGCGACGCGCCTCGGCAAGACCGATCCGAACGGCACCTTCATCTTCGACTTCCACGGCAAGGGCGGCTCGCACGGCGGGATGCTCCGCGCGCGGCTGCGCACGGGCGGGGTGCTGCGCGAGGGGCAGCTCTCCTTCCAGGCCTACCTGCGCACGCCCTCCTTCGGCAAGGTGCGCCTCTACCTCTACACCGATCGCCTGATGTACCGCCCCGGCGAGACCCTGCACGCGCGCGTGATCGCCTGGACCCTGAAGGACGACTACCGCCCCGTGCGCGGCCAGACCGCGCGCCTGGTGCTCAGCGAGTACGGGGCCGAGCTCGCCTCGCGCGAGGTGACGCTCGACGACTTCGGCACTGCCCACGCCGACTTCGATCTCCGTGGCCTGAACGCCGCCCCGCACACCCTCACCGCCACGGTCGGCGACGCGCGCCACAGCCGCGCCGTCGAGCTCGCGCACTTCAAGCGCCCCGCCCTCGAGCTGCAGCACAGCTTCCCGCGGTTCATCACGCCGCGCACCCGCGCCGTGGCCGGCGCCGTGCGCCTGCGCGACCTGCGGGATCGCCCGCCCGCCGCGGGGCAGCTCCGCGTCACCATCAAGCGCGTCCCCGAGGGCGGCTCCTCGGCGAAGGGCAAGCCGAGCGTCATCGCGACCCGCGAGGTCCGCCTCACCGGCGCGGCCTCCTACCCGGTCGCCCTCGACGAGAAGGAGACCGCGCGCTGGCTCGCCGGCGGGCAGGGCCGCGGCGCCTTCGTCATCGCGCTCGACGTGCGCGAGCCGGGCGGCGCCACCTCCAGCCTCGAGCACGCGCTCGTCTTCAGCGAGAACCCTTACACCGTCGCCCTCGAGCTCGATCGCGACAAGTACCGGGCGGCCCAGACCGTGGTCGCGCTCCTCAAGGTGACCGACCTCGACGAGATGCCCGTGCGCAACCGCCCCTTCAGCCTCGCGGTGCCCGGGCGCAAGGCGCGGCTGGCGGCGAGGACCGAC
>JAKLHH010001250.1 GCA_022710245.1 Myxococcota bacterium | reverse complement strand
GAAGGTCGACGATACTTCAGGGTCGGCGAGGCCCCGCTGCCGCCATCGGCGGTGCCCTCCCACTCCGTCGACGAGAACCGCTGTGGTTTCGCGAGCGGTATCTCGCGCGCCGTGGCCCGGTGCCGCGCGCCGTGGCCCGGTGCCGTCGAGGACGAATGCTCCCCTGACGTATCTCCAACCCTGGCGGCGAAGGTCGACGATACGTCAGGGTCGAGGCACCCGCTGCCGCCACCGGGCGTGGCCTGGCGGCGAAGGACGATACGTCAGGGCGGGCGAGGCGTCCTCACTGATGACGCGGGAGCTCACTGGAGTAAGATGCGGCGCGCTGCCGGCGTGGTTGCGTGGTCGCCACGCGCGAGCGGCAGCGCGAGACCGGACCAAGAAGAAGGAGCGACGATGCGCCGCACTCGAAGCCTCGCACTCGCCTGTCTGGCAATGACCGTGCTCGCCTGCAGGGCCCCCTCCGGACGTGCTACACCTGAGGGACCGAACGGGAGAGGTCGCATGAAGCTGGCTCCAGATCTGAAGGCCCGCGTGGCGCAGTTCGCGCCGACCCCGCTCTCCGTCGACGAGGCGCTCCTCGCGCCCGCCGACCGCAAGGTGCTGCGCAAGCTCGTCGAGGCCGCGCAGGTCCTCGACGAGATCTTCCTCGACCAGGTCGGCCCGGGGCTGCGCGAGCTGCGGCAGCAGCTGGCCAGGGACGGCGCGCCCGCCGAGGCGCTCGACTACTTCGACATCATGTACGGCCCCTGGGACCGGGTGAAGGGCGACGAGCCGTTCATCGGCACCGCCACCAAGCCCGCGGGCGCCGGCTTCTACCCGGCCGACCTGACCAAGGCCGAGCTGGAGGGCTGGATCAAGGCGCACCCCGCCGACGAGAAGGCCTTCCGCTCCTACTTCACCGTGATCCGCCGCGAGGGCAGCGCGCTCAAGGCGGTGCCCTACTCGCAGGCCTACGGCCCGCAGCTCGGGCGCGCCGCCGCGCTCCTGCGCGAGGCCGCCGCGCTCACCACGCACGCTGCCCTGCGCCGCTACCTCGAGCTCCGCGCCGCCGCCTTCCTCTCCGACGACTACCGCGAGAGCGACATGGCCTGGATGGACCTCGGCGACTCACCGCTCGAGGTCGTGCTCGGCCCCTACGAGGTCTACGAGGACCGCCTGATGGGGAACAAGGCCTCGATGGAGGCCTTCCTCACGCTGCGCGACCCGGCCGGGAGCGCGCGCCTGCAGGAGCTGGCGAAGCACAACAAGGAGATGGAGGCGAACCTCCCGCTCGCCGCGCCGGCCTCGCGCCGCGGCGACGACTCGCCGATCAGCGTGGTCCTCGAGCTCTTCACCGCCGGCGACACCCGCGCCGGCGTGCAGACCGCCGCCTTCAACCTGCCGAACGACGAGGAGGTGCGGACGAAGAAGGGCTCGAAGAAGGTGATGCTGAAGAACGTCGTCGAGGCGAAGTACCAGAAGGTGCTGCTCCCCATCGCGAAGCGGCTCCTCGACGAGCAGCTGCTGCCCCGCCTGACCTTCGACGCGCTCTTCACCGACATCCTGCTGCACGAGATGGCGCACGGCATGGGGCCCGGCCTGATCAAGGTCGACGGACGCGACACCGAGGTGAGCCGCGAGCTGAAGGAGCTCTACTCGTCGATCGAGGAGTGCAAGGCGGACATCGTCGGGCTCGTCAACGCCGAGCTGCTGATCCGCAAGGGCGCGCTGCCGCCAGCCTTCAGGCAGCAGATCCCCGCGGCGTACCTCGCCGGGATCTTCCGCGCGGTCCGCTTCGGCACCGAGGAGGCGCACTCGAAGGGCGTGCTCCTCGCCTTCAACTTCCTCCTCGGCAAGGGCGCGCTCACCTACGACGCCGCGAAGAAGCGCTGGGGCCTCGACGACGCGCGCTTCTTCCCCGCGGTGCGCGAGCTGGCGCGCGTCCTCCTCGACCTGGAGGCGCGCGGCGCCTACGCCGAGGCGAAGCAGCTCCTCGAGACGCAGGCCAAGGCCTCGCCCGAGCTGAAGGCGGCGCTGGCGACGCTCACCGATCTGCCGGTCGACATCCGCCCGCTCTTCTCCATCGTCGACGCGATGAAGCGCTGGTGATTCGCCCTTCATCGCGGGGCCTCCGCGAGGACGCGAGCAGGGCGATCTCGCCCTTCATCGCCGCCCGAACGGCTGGAAACCCTTTGCCGTTTCACTCAAGAATCCCTAAACTGAAGCGGTCATGAGCTCGACCACGAAGACGCGATCCGGCCTGAGCTCGGTCCCCTCCGAGGAGATCAAGTCGCCCAGGGAGCTCGAGCGCAAGCTGCTCAGCCGCGTGCGTGACCCGATGACCGCCGCGCGCGCGGAGCTCGAGGTGCTGCAGACGGAGCTCGAGGAGGCGAACGTCCTGGCCGAGTCCCGCGACCGGCTCGACTCGGCGATCAGCACCCTGCGCACCCTCGAGCGCTTCCTCGAGGAGCGGCTGATCCTCAGGCGGCTGCGCCGCGGCCAGGTGGACCTCGACCTGCAGTCGGTGGACCTGCTGCGCGTGCTGCGCGAGCTGGCGCGGCAGGTCGCCAGCACCTGCCGGCGCGAGGGCAAGCCGCTCTGCGTGGAGGCGCAGGAGACCGCGCTGGTGATGGCGGACGCCGACCTCCTGCAGCGCCTGCTGGAGACGCTGGTCACCTGCTCGCTCACCCACAGCCTGCCCCGGCGCACGGTGATCGTGGACATCGAGAGCGCCGAGGAGGCGATCAGCGTTCACTTCCTGGTGCAGGGC
>JAKLHH010000125.1 GCA_022710245.1 Myxococcota bacterium | reverse complement strand
GAGAGGACGATGGAGTCCACGCTCCCGTGCCGCTCGATGGAGGCGTAGCCGTCCACCGAGAAGACCTGCACGCCGGCGGCGCGCTTGGTCTCCAGCACCGAGGGGATCAGGTCCATCGAGAAGTTGACGACGTCGTTCGCCTCGGGCGAGGAGAAGACCTGCAGCAGGTCGGCGAGGTCGGTGACCCCGCCGAGCTGCTCCCCCGAGCCGAAGAGCCCGAGGAGGCGCAGCGTGTCGAGGTCGATCTGCTCGATCGAGGTGAGGAGGTGCAGGCGGTGCTCGGCCAGGTAGGCGAGCAGCGAGAGCACCGGCGCCGGGTCGAAGGCGGCGAAGAGCGCCTCCGCGTCCGTGTTCAGGTAGACGCCCGGGTCGAGCGGCAGCTCCTCGGCGCCGACCCAGCTGCGCCGGTCACGCCAGCGGAGCTGCAGGTCGTGGAGGAGCTTGTAGAGGATGACGGCGACCAGCTCGTCGCGGATGCGCCAGGAGGTGGCGGTGCGCACCACCTCGCTCTGCGCCAGCTCCTGGAGGAGCCCCTCGTAGGCGCTGACGGCGGCCTGGGCGCGCCCGTCGAGCTGGAGCGCGAGCGGGCGGCGGCCCACCTCGGCGGTGGCGGTGAGCAGGAGCCCGAGGTCGTGCACCACGACCAGCGGCAGCGGCACGCCGAGCCTGAGCAGGTGGTTGTGCCAGGAGGCGGCGCGGACCAGGCCCATCGGGTTGGGGAGGGCGGCGCGCGCGAGCGCGAGCGTGCCGACCTGGCGGCCGAGGTAACCGCGCTGACGATCGGCGGGGACGGGGCTCATCCTGTGATCTCCACGTCCGGCGAGGCGTGGGGACCCCCGCTCGCGGGCCCCTCCCCACCCCTCGCTCCCTCGCGGGCGAGCGCCGTGCGGACCACCGCCAGAGAGCCCGCTGCGGTCGGCTCGGGGCGGGGCCTTGGGGGCGCAGGTCCTCGCGTCCCTGCCGGGACGCTCCGGGATGAGGCAGCGGCGCCCTCCCGCGGCGCCCCACGCCTCGCCTCATTGGCGAGTCCGGGCCTCGGCCGCATCGCCCCTCGCCTCGCCTCATGCTCCTGTAGCATCGCTGAACCCGCGTGACTCACGTGAGACCTACGCGAACTTCGACGACGCGAAGACGCTCTGCAGCAGCTGATCCACCTGCGCGACCATGCGGCGCGCCGTCTCGTTCTCCATCGTCTGCAAGACCGACTTGATCTCGTTCAGGTTGCGCAGCTGCGAGAAGAGCTGGATGTCCGAGAGCGGCTTGCCCGAGGTGAGCAGGTCGCGGATCATCTTCAGCTCGGCGAGGAGGTCGTCGAGGCCCGCCGTGGGGCCGATGAAGCGGCGCTGGTCGGGGTGCTCGCGGTAGTAGCGGTCGACCACCGGGCTGACGATCTCCTGCAGGATCTCGGCGTGGTCGAGGCTGTTCCAGATGTGCTTGAGCACGAAGAAGTCGGCGTCGCACGGCTGCGTGCGCCCGTCGAAGAGCGCGCTCGCGGCGAAGAGCTTGGTCAGCTTGACCACGCGGCGGTCGCTGACGCTGATCCCCTCGGAGCGGATCTGGAAGATGATCCCCTTGTAGGTGGTGAGGAACTCCTCGGAGAGGCGCATCAGCTGCGGGAAGGCGCGGTGCAGGCCGTGCAGGTGCGCGCTCGAGAGGAGCGGGCGCGTCTCCTCCTCGGCGCCGGTGATCGCGCGGAGCTCGTTCTCGACGCCGCGCGTGACCAGGTTCTGGAAGTGGTAGGAGTCGAGGTTGTTGCTCTGCACGCGGATCAGGAAGCGGTCGAAGATCGCCTGCAGGTTCTCGTCGTTCGGCACCTCGTTGGTGGCGCCGAAGACCGAGAGGAGCGGGCAGGTCAGCGTCTGGCCGCCGTTGACGTAGCGCCGCTCGTTGAGGAGCGTCAGCAGCGAGTTGAGGATCGCGCTGTTCGCCTTGAAGACCTCGTCGAGGAAGACCACCTCGGCCTCGGGGAGCATGTTCTGCACCCGGCGCCGGTACTCGCCCTCGCGGAAGGCGGTCATGTCCACCGGGCCGAAGAGCTCGTTCGGCTCGGTGAAGCGCGTCAGCAGGTACTCGAAGTAGCGCGCGTCGACGAGCCGCGCGAAGAGCCGGATGATCGCCGACTTCGCCGTGCCCGGCGGGCCCACGATGATCATGTGCTCGCCGGCGATGATGGAGACGATCAGCAGGCGGATGATCTCCTGCTTGTCGAGGAAGCGCCGGTCGAGGGTGCGCGCCGCCTCCTGCAGGCGTCCAGCCAGCTGCTCCACGTTGAAGGTCGCTTGTTGTGCCATGCCTCTACTCCAGTGCCGCTCGCAGGCGAGCCGCCAGCTCGTCGATGACCTGGGTCCCTACCGGCGCGCAGCCGGCGATGATCTGCTGCACCCGCTCCGCCACCTCGGGGGCGCCGAGCGCCTCGCGCTCCGGCAGCGCGCCGCACTCGGCCGCCGCCGCCAGCACCACCGCGAGCGAGGCGCCGGGCTCCGCGGGGTCGATGCCGAGCTCGAGAGGGCCGGTCAGGCAGGCCGCGGCGTGGAGGTGCGTGATCAGCCCGAGGGCCGTGCGCACCGCGTCCCGCCGAGCCGCGCCGGGCTGGCCGCCAGTCGCCGCGCTCCCCTCGCCGCGCACCAGCGCCCAGAAGGCGCGCGCCAGCGTGGGGCCGACCTGGTCGAGGCCGAGCTCCAGGTAGCGCTGGGCCACCAGCCGCGCGAGGAGCTGCCAGCGCAGGTAGTCCACCACGGGGAGCCAGGCGAAGGCGGGCCGCGGCCGCGCCGGCATCAGCAGATCGGTGAGCGGGCTGCGACGCAGGAGCCCCCAGACGAGCGCCTGCTGCACGTCGTCCAGCGGCTCGTCGGCGAGCCAGCGCACGGTGCGCCGCTGCTCGCTGACGCGGCGCAGGCCGGGCCAGCGCTTGAGGCGCTGCGGCGGCTCCATGCCGCGAAAGCTGTAGACCATCGCCCAGGTGTCGAGCTTCACGTCGACGCGCGAGAGCTCGAGGAGGTTGCCGACCAGCGTGTGCCGGGCCACGGCCTCCTCGCCGCTCGCCGGCGGCGGCAGCTCGAGGAGCTCCGCGGTGAAGCGCCGGACGCGCTCGAGCTTGGAGCGGCTCGCGGTCCAGCTCTCGCAGTCGGGGTGGCTGAGGAAGAGGACGTTGTGGGCGGCGACCGCGAGGTGCACGGCGGCCTGGTCCCACGGCGTCGCCACCGGGTAGAGCCAGAGCTGCGCTGCGCGCGCCTGACGGGCTCGCTCCACCTCGAGGAGCGCCTCGTCGGGCATCACCGCCTCGGCGAGCAGCGCGGCCACATCCTCGGCTCCGAGGGGCTTGCCCACGTGCAGCTCACCGCCGGCGATGAGAGGCAGCAGGAACTCGCGCAGGAAGCGCTCGTTCGTGGTGGACGACGTCCCGCTCGACCCCACTCAGCCCTCCTTGGCGCGCTCCGAGAAGCCCCAGAGCGGGAACGCGCCGAGGGGATCGTTGACCAGCGAGGTCGGGCCAGCGGCGGCGGCGTCCCCGGAGGGGCGCGGCTCGGGCGCGCGCACGGTGATCGGCGCCAGCGCCTGGCGGGTGAGCGGCACGAACGCCGAGCGGGCGAGCTGGATCGGGGCCGGGTCCTCAGCGGTGAAGAAGTAGAGCTGCTCGGCGCCGCCGCCGAGGTGCTGCGCGAGGACGGCCGGCTCCACGCGCGGGACGAGCTCGCAGCCCACGGGCACCAGCACGCCGGGGGCGACCTGCTGGAACATCTGGCCGAGCGGGATGTACTCCATCGCGCTCTCGCTCAGCACGAAGATGTCCGGGTCCGTGAGGCAGACGCTGCAGCGCGAGAGGACGCCGGGCGGCAGCAGGTAGACGAGCTTCTTCAGCCACTCGGCCTGATCCGGCGGGACACGGGCGGCGATGACCGGCAGCCGCGGGGCCGAGGAGGCGACCACGCGCAGCGGGACCTGCATCCGCTCCACCGCCTGGGCGGTGTGCATGTTGACCTGCGGGCGGCCCGGCGCGCCGAGCTCGACCAGCGCGCCGGCGGGGACGAAGGTCGGCGCGGCGGTGAGGAGATCGAGGCTCGCGCGCGTCCCCGAGAAGAGATAGAAGCGGCCCTCGTCGAAGATCGAGGTGCAGGCACCGAGGACGAAGGGGTGGCGGTAGCCCACCTCGACGGCGACCTGCTTGGCGATCAGCCGGTGCAGCTCGAGGCCGGGCGTGCGCCGGAAGAGCACCTCCATCCGCGGGGCCAGGGTGCAGCGGAGCAGGTAGAAGCGCTCGGGGGGCGCGCCCTCGGTGGTCTGGCGCTCGCAGGCGGCGACCTCGCAGGGCCGGCGGCTGCGGTGCAGGTAGCCGACGGCCGCGCGCCAGAGCCCCGGCATCGCGCGGATCAGCACCGGCTCCTCGGGGCGGAGCCCGTCGCCCTGCTCGCGCTGCAGGGAGAGGCTGAGCGCGAGGCCGCCGAAGGGGAGCTCGCGCTCGCGGGTGTAGGCCTGCACGAAGTCGTTGTCGTAGAGGATCAGGTCGCCCTGGCCGGCGTGGAGGGTGTCCACGTCGTAGCCGAGGGGCGAGCGGCTGTCGCGGTACTTGACGAAGTGCTTGGCGGAGCCGGTGAACGTGAGCCCGCCCATCAGCGACGCCACGGCGGCGACGCTGTCGGCGGTGTGCGAGCCGGTCACCGGGAGCAGCACGATGAACTCACGGCTCTGCAGGGGGGTCTTCACCTGGTGGATCTTCAGCGCCGGCAGGACGTCGTCGATGCTCATCCGCTCGGAGAGCCCGCGGAAGAGGCCGACCACGCGGTCGACCGAGGGCAGCAGGACGGCCAGGAAGCGACCGAGCGCCACCCCGCGGGAGTCCGAGCTGAGCCCGGGCGCCATGAAGCGCGTCTGGTTCGCGGTGACGTGCTCGAGCATGAGTGTCGGTAGGATAGGGCAGGGGCCCGCGAGCTTCAAGCACTCCGTCGCGGGCTCGCCGTCGCTGCCGCGGGCCGGGCGCTCAGCGATCGAGGCGCAGCGTGCGCGAGGTGGCCTGCTCCCGGAGCGTGACGCCGCGCGCGTCGACCTTGATGACGACGGCCTTCAGCGCCGGCACGGTCTGGCCGCGACGCACGAGCAGCGTGCGGCCGTCACTCCACTGCAAGAGCGCCGCGGGCGGTCCACCGCCGCGCACCAGGCCGGCGACGCGGGGGAGCTCGCGCGCCGCGGGATCCGTGGTAGCCGGCCGGCGCGTCGCGTCGACGGCGGCCGTCCCCCTGTCCTGCAGGCCGGAGCCCGCGTCCCGCGTCGCCCGCAGCGTGGTGCCCGCGTCCGGCGTCGCCTCTACCCGCACCGGCCCGGGGGACGCGTCGGGGCGGGCAGCGACCGCTGGCACCGAGGGAGCTGCGCGCGGCGGGCCACCGTCGTGCTTCATCGAGGAGAAGAGCTTCTTCAGCTGCTCCAGCTCGCGCTCGGGCGGGCGCACGCCCGAGCCCGCCGCCTGCGCTCGCTGTCCCACGCGGCTCGCGATCACCTCGACAGCCTGCTTCACGTCGACGCAGGAGCCGAGCCGGATCGGCAGGAGCAGCACGGCGGTCTGCGCGCCGCTGACCGCGCGGAAGACGCCGCCGCCCAGGCAGCCGTCGGGCTGCTCCAGGCAGTCCGCGGCCCTGGCCATGAGCTCGTCGCCGTCCTTCGTCTCGCGCGCGATGTGGTGAGCGATCGCCCGGCAGCGCGACCCGGCGTCGCTCACGCCGGGGCAGGAGGCAGCGACCCGGAGGCAGAGCCTGTCCACCGGTTGACCCCGGCGCAGCTTGACGATCACGGGCACGGCGACGAGGCCCAGCACGGGGAGGGCCACGAGGGCGAGCCTGGCCGCGGTGGTGCGGCCGCTGTCGCGTCTGAACGCGGCTCGCACCGCGGGGCTGAAGAGGAGGTAGCCGGCGACCAGGCCACCGAGCAGCAAGTCCAAGACGGAGAAGCCGTCGTAGAAGGCGAAGCCGATGCCCAGCAGCGCGAAGACGATGGCCACCAGGCGAGCCCAGGCGCTCCCGCGCCAGAGGCCCACGCCGACGGCGATCTGGATGATGGTCAGCAGCGGGAACCCGACGGCGTACAGCACGGACTCGCCGCTGTAGAAGGTGCGGAGCAGCGAGCCGATCAGCGCGGTGCCGGCGTCACCCGCTCCGAGGAGCGCCAGGAGCAGCCACAGCCCGATGATCAGGGTCAGGCCGGCGCCGACGAAGAGGAGCACCGCGAGCACCTTGACCAGCACCGGCACCCGCGTCATCGCTCTCGCTCCTCCGCCGCACCTGGGCCGGCGGCGGTGGTCCTGCGCTCGGTCCACGGCATCACCACCTCCTCCTTGCAGTCGATGAGCGATCCTACACAGCCTCGGTGGCGGCAGGCCATCCCTCTTCGGCTGGGGGCGCAACCCCTCCGATCTGGCACCTCGAGTGGCCGTCCCCCTCGGCGGCCGCGCCCGCCGGGAGCAGGCCGGTTCTGCGGCCCCGGCCCGCGCTGCGGCGCGGCGACGCTGCGAATCGCCACGGCTGTCCTGGCGGTCATGACGCTGGCTGCCACAGGCGAACCCCTCGAGAGGATAGCGACCGGGAGAGGCATCACGGTTGCACTGCGCGCGGGCGGACGAAGCAGACAACCCAGAGACAAGGAGAGAGACGATGCGTGCGTGCATGACCCTGCTGGCCTTCGCGTTCCTGACCTTGCCCCTCGCTGCCGAGGCCAGGTGGCTGCAGGGGGTGCGTGACAAGGCGAGCGAGCGGCTCGCCAGCGCCAGGGCTCGGGCTTCGGCCGTCGGCCACAGCTTGACCACGCCCGTCCGCTGGGTGAAGGACAAGGTGCAGGAGCACAAGGACTGGAACGAGACGCGGCGCTTCGTCGCCGGGCAGCTCTGGGTGCGCGGCGGCGGCGATGGCTCGGTGGCGCGCACGCTGGGGAACCTCGTCGGGATCGGCAAGGTCGACCCGGCGGTCGCGGCCTACACCAGGCACGCCCCGCTGAGCGGCGCGCTGAAGCGGATGTTCCCCTTCGCCACCAGCAAGCTCGCCAGCCCGCGCGCGACCCTCGCCTTCCTCAAGGCCGTGGCCGCCGAGCCGGGCGCCCAGCTCCCCGCCGGCGTGCAGCGCTTCGTCGAGAGGCAGAGCACGAAGGAGGCCGCGGCGCTCGCCGGCCAGCGCGCGAAGCTCGACCTGCGCGCGACCGCGCTCGGCCTCGGGCAGCCCTGAGCGCTCGCCCCCCGCCCGCGGCCACGTGGCCACTTCATGCTCGGAGTCCCGGCCGCGTCCACGTCTTGCCCGGGTCGCAGCGGCCAGGCTAGTCTTCGGCGATGGCGATGAGGATCACCGAGGACTGCATCTGCTGCGGCGCCTGCGAGCCCGAGTGCCCGCAGGGGGCGATCACGGGGGGCGAGGAGCTCTACGAGATCGATCCCGAGTCCTGCACCGGGTGCCCGGGCCAGGAGCCGGTCCCCTGCCTCGGGGTCTGCCCGGTGGAGTGCGTCGAGCCCGCCAGCGCATCGCCGGCCGCGCCCTCGCCGGCCGCGCCCTCGCCGACCGCGCCCTCGCCGGCCGCGCCCTCGCGGCCCTCCGCGCCGGGCGCGCTCTCGCCGCAGCCGCTCTCGTTCGCGCCCCCGACGGGGACCGGCCTCCTCGCGCCGCTGCCCTACCCGAGCCTGCCGATGCCGCTGGTCGCGACGGCCGCGCTCCCGGCCCCCGCTCCCTCGCCGCCGCCGACGCTGCCCGCGCCCGTCGCGCCCGGCGCGGGCTCCGACGACGTGGCGCTGCTCGACCGCCAGCTCGAGGAGCTCGAGCTCAGCGTGCGCACGGCGAACTGCTTCTACGCGGCAGGCCTGCACTACCTGGGCGAGCTCGTCAGGCTCTCCGAGGACGAGCTGCTGCGCCAGCCCAGCTTCGGTCGCAAGAGCCTCGTCGAGGTGCGTGAGCTCCTCGGCGAGCTCGGCCTGCACCTGGGCATGGACGTGGGCGGCTGGCGGCCGCCGGAGTAGCGCGAGGAGGGTGCCGTCAGGACGACCGGGCTCGCCACGTGCTCGCGAGCTCGGCGAGGGGGGCGCGCGCGGGCTCGGGCAGCGGCGCGTCGGCGCCAGCGAGCGCGGCCTCGGCCGCGCGCAGGAGCGTGGCCCGCAGCTGGTCGGCCAGCGGCTCTCGCCCGGCGGCCTCGAGGGCCGCGAACAGTCGCTCGATCCCGCTCCCGGTGGGGCCGAGGGCGATCCGCGGCACCTGGCACGCGGTGAAGAGCGCGTCGCGGAGCAGGCTCGCCGCGCTGGCGAGGCCGCCCTCCGCGCGTCCTCCGGACGCTCCGCGATGAAGGGCGACCTGCCCCGGTGGGGGTGGGCGAAGGGGCGGAGCTCCGAGAGGGGGCGCTGGCGGCTCGTCGCCGTCGGGCGAGGCCTCGCGCAGCGCGAGCTCCGCCTGCAGGAGGCGCAGGCGCGCGAGCTGGGGGCGGTTGTGCTGGCCGAGGACCAGCCGCTCGGCCTGCGCCAGGCGCGCGGTGAGGGCGCCGCGGTCCTCGCGACGGAGCAGGAGCTCGCAGATGTCGACGAGCGCCCGCGCCGCGAGCGGCGTCTTCTCGTAGCGGAGCATGACGCGGAGGTGAGTCTCCAGGTGCGAGAGCGCCGCCGCCTGATCGCCCCCGTCGTGGAGCACGCGCGCCAGGTGGTAGTGGACCACGCCAGCCTCGAACTCGTGGCTGGCGCCCTCGAAGGTGGAGAGCGCCTGCTGCAGCGCCGCGAGCGCCGCCTCGCGCTGGCCCCGCGCGGCCTCCACCAGGCCCAGGCTGAAGTGGCCCCAGCCGAGCCGGTAGGGCTGGCCGAGACGCCCGGCGAGTCGCACGCACTCCTCGGCGCACGCGCGGCCGCGCTCCAGCGCGCCGACCCCCGCGCAGGCCGCGGCCAGGTGGCTGAGCACGTGCGCCTCCCCGTCCTCGTCGCGCAGCTCGCGGCGGAGCGCGAGGCTCTCCTCGAGGAGCGCGAGCCCGCGCTCCGGCTCGCCGGCGACCTGATAGCAGTAGCGGCCGAGGTCGGTGGTGACCCGCGCGCGGAGGGCGGGGGGCAGGTCCCGCTGGGCGTAGAGCTCCTCGTCGGCGGCGCGCACCCGGTCCCAGCCAAAGCTCGAGGTGAGCGAGGCCATCACCCCGCGGTAGAAGGCGAGCCAGCGCTCGCTCGAGGGGAGCGCGAGCGGCACGTCGAGGACGTTGCTCAGCAGCTCGCTGCAGAAGTCTCGGCGGTAGACTCGCTTGGCCTCCTCGAAGAGCCGGCCGAGGTGCGCGATGCCTTGCTCCTCGTCGAGGCGCAGGCGGTGGTAGAGGTCCTCCAGGGTGAGCCAGGTCCACTCCGGGCTGTAGCGCGGCGCGCGCGCGGCGCGCGCGGAGTAGAGCTCGTGGGCGCGGCGGTTGAGCTCCAGCCACTGCTCCGGCGTGCGCCGGCGCAGGGCGCTGTCGAGGAAGCCGCGCACCACCTGGCTCACCGACCAGCGCCCGTCGGGGCGCGCCTGCAGGAAGGAGTAGCGTCGCAGCCGGCGCATGGCCTCCTCGGGCTCGTGCCGCCCCCAGACCGCGCGCACCACGTCGTGGTCGAAGGTGCGGAGCACCGCGCAGACCTGCGTCAGCTCCCGCAGCTCCGGGTCCTCCTCGACCTGGCTGAGGAAGCGCTCGACCAGCTTGTCGCCGAGGAGGTGCGCGTTCGGCGCGCCGGCGAGCTCGTCCGTCGCGGGCGTGTCGGTGAGGAGCGCGAGCGCCCACGGCAGGCGCCCGGTGAGGTGCAGCGTGCTCTCGATCTGCGCCGGGTCCGAGACGCCGCGCCGGGCGAGGTAGGCGCGAGCCTCCTCCTCGCTGAAGGGCTGCACCTCCCGCTCGAGCAGGACGCTCCGCCACTCGTGCCAGCGCCCCTGCAGCGGGTCGCGACCGGCGAGGACGAGCAGCACGCGATCGGAGAGCTCGCTCTCGAGGAGCGTGTCGCGCAGCCAGTCGTCCTGGGCTTGCGAGGCCTGCTCGTAGGTGTCGAGGAAGAGCACCACGCGGAGGCCGCCCTGCGCGCCGCCCGCGCCGCCCACGCCGCGACCGCCGCGCGCCTCGCTGGCGTCCTCGCGGCTGAGTCGCTCGGCGATCGCGTTGACGCCGGCGACCAGGCGCTCGGTGAGGATGGAGTCGCCCCGCAGGTAGAGCTCGGCGTTGGCGCGGGGCAGGTGGCGGTAGAGCCACGACTTCACCTGCTCCTCGCCGATCGCGTCCACGGCCAGCGCGCCGAGGCCGAGGGGGACACCCTCGCGCAGCCCCGAGATGACCCCGTGCGCCAGCGAGCCGACCGCCTCCTGCAGCTTGCTCTTCACGTCGTTGTAGAGCTCGAGCGCCTTGTCGAACTCGGCGAACTCCTGGCGCGGCCCCGTCAGCTGGTCGCGCAGGCCGCGCAGCACGTCGACGACGCCGAAGTTCACCTGCATGTCGACCAGCGCCGAGGGGCAGCCGCGCTCGGCGCAGAGCCGGCGCAGCTGGCGCAGGAGCGAGCTCTTGCCCACCCCGCCGACCCCGTAGAGGTGCAGCAGCGCGTGCTCGGGCGGGCTCGCCTCGAGGAGGCGCCGGAAGAGCTCGAGCTCTGCCTCGCGGCCGGTGAAGCTCTCGCGCTGGCGGTGATCGCGGAGGTCGCGGATGGAGGGCATCGGTCAGCCGTGCGCCGGCGGTGGCTCTCTCCGGCTCGCCGCCGTGAACGAGAGCAGGAGCACGATGGCGCCGAGGAGCAGGTAGGCGAGGCCGAACTGGTACGGGATGCAGCGCAGGAAGCCGTCGGTGAGCTGCCACGGCAGGTACATGTTGCCGTCCGGCATCGAGGAGTGGATGACCCCGAAGAAGGAGAGGAGCGCGAGGATCCACAGGTAGAGCGCGCTGCGGCGGAGGCGCCGATCGATCAGCTCGGCGAGGAAGGCGCCCCAGAGCGCGGCGGTGAGGATGAAGCCGTTGCCGAGCGCGACCGTGACGAGCAGCTCGGGGAGCTCCTTGCCCGGCTTGCGCAGGAGCTCGGCGAAGCGCGCCGGCGCCACCAGCTCCGGGTTGCCCAGCTTGATCGCGAGCAGGCGCGCCACCGTCGGGAAGTAGGCGAGCGCCACCGCGGGGGCGTGCCTGGCCGGGGTCGCCTGGAAGGCCTGCACCATGATGTCGAGCCCGACGAAGATGAGGATCGGCGCCAGCGCGGCGCGCGGGATCAGCTCGACGATGAAGGAGACGTACCCGAGCATGCCGCCGAGGCCGATGAAGAGCCCGGTGAGGAGCGTGTAGCCGGCGCGGGCGCCCATCCCCTTGTAGGCCGGCTGGCCGATGTAGGGGGTCGACTGCGCGACGCCGCCGCAGAGCCCGGCGATCAGCGTCGCCACCGCCTCGGTGAGGAGGATGTCGCGGGTGCTGTAGTCGTCGCCCGCGACGCGCGCGCTCTCGG
>JAKLHH010001249.1 GCA_022710245.1 Myxococcota bacterium | reverse complement strand
CACGAGCGGGGCGCCTTCACCGGCGCTCACACCCGCGCCAAGGGCGTGTTCGAGGAGGCCGACGGCGGCACCGTGATGCTCGACGAGGTCGGCGAGCTCTCGGCCCAGGCCCAGGCGGCGCTGCTGCGGGTCCTGGAGACCAAGCAGATCAGCCGGGTGGGCTCGGCCCGCGAGCTCCCCGTCGACGTGCGCGTGGTCGCCGCGACCCACCGCGACCTGGAGACGATGAGCGAGGAGGGGACGTTCCGCCTCGACCTCTTCTATCGCCTCAACACGATGACGCTGAAGCTCCCGCCGCTGCGCGAGCGCGTCGAGGAGATCGAGCCGCTCGCGACGCGCTTCATCCAGGAGGCGAACCAGGCCAACGCCTGCCAGGTCACCGGCATCGACCTCGACGCGGTCAGGCTGCTCCAGGCCTATCCCTGGCCCGGCAACGTGCGCGAGCTGCGCAACGTGATCGAGCGCGCGGTGGTGCTGGTCCAGTCGGGGTCGATCCCGGAGGACGCGCTCAGCGAGCGGGTGCGTGGCGGGGCCAGCCGGCCGCGCCCGGCGCAGCGGATGAAGACCATGTCCATGCCGCCGCTCCAGGTCCCGGACCCCGTCGACACGACGGGCGTCTTCGACCTCCCGGAGGTGGTGCAGGTCTTCAACCCCGGCCAGTCGCTCAAGGTGCAGCTCGAGCGCTACGAGCAGGCGCTGATCCTCCTCGCGCTCCACGAGACCGCCTGGAACCAGGCCCGCGCCGCCGACCGCGTGCGCATCCCGCTGCGCACCCTCTTCTACAAGATCCGCAGCTACGGGCTGCGAGAGGCCGGGGGCAGCGACGACCTGCTGCTGGGCCCGCTGGGGGCGTGCGCCAGCCGGGACCTGCAGGACCCGCAGCGGCTCACCTTCAAGGAGCTGGTCGCCCGCCACGAGGGCCGGCTGGTGCGCGACGCGCTCCACCACACCCGCGGCGACCGCGCGCGGGCGGCGGAGCTGCTGGACGTGTCGCAGCGCGCGCTCGCCGGCCGCCTGCACTCGCGCGAGGACTCACGCTCCGACGGCGTGCAGCCTCCGGACGAGCAGGACTGAGCCCGGCGACCGCTGGGCCAGGCTCCGACGGCGTGCAGCCTCCGGACGAGCAGTACCGAGCCCGCGGCGACCGCTCAGCCAGCGCCCTGCCCTCTCCTCCCTCGACCACGCCCTCGTCCAGGCCCGCTCACCGGCGAGGTCGGCGCCGGGGAGATCGGCACCGGCGAGGTCGACGCCGGGGCGAGCGGCATGGTGTCTCCCTCGGCTGGCGAGGGGCTGGCGAGCTCCGCGCGGGGCAGCTCGGGGTCGCGCTCGTCGGTGACCTCATCCTCGACGAAGGCGTCCTCCTCCTCGTCGTCCACGAGCATCCGCTCCAGCGAAGCCTCGGCGGTGGCGACGGCCTCGATCCCGCCGAGCCCCATCCCCACCGTCGCCTGGCTGGCGCCGGGCGGCGGCAGCTGCTCGTGCGTCGTCTCCGAGAGCGGGAGCGCCTCCTGCATGGTCGGCATCCGCTCGAAGGGCCACCGCAGGCGCACCGACGGCGTGTCGGGCACCGCGGTCGGCGGCACCAGCGCGGCCACCAGGCTGGCCAGGTCCTGATCGGTCACCGATCGCCGGTGAGTGACCAGGAAGACGTCGAGCTCGTCGGCCAGCTCCAGCGCGGACGCGAAGCGGGCCGCGGGGCGCTTCTCCAGCGCGCGCAGGAGGATCCGGTGGATCTCCGCGGGCAGGTCGGGGTCGATCCGGCGCGGGTCACGCGGCGGCGCGGTGCGCACCCGGTCGAGCAGCTCCTCGGTGGAGCCGGCCGAGATCGGCGGGCGACCGAGGACCAGCATGTAGAGCGTGACGCCGGCCGAGTAGATGTCCGCCCGGTAGTCGAGCACCTCGCCCTCGAGCGCCTCCGGCGGGACGTACTCGAGCTTGCCCTTGAGCGGCCCGCCCGCGCTCATGTTGCGGGCGCTGGCGATGCCGAAGTCCGCCAGCTTCACCTCGCCGGAGTAGCTGATCAGGATGTTCTCCAGCGAGACGTCGCGGTGCACGATCTGCAGCGGCTGACCGTCGGAGCCGTGCAGCGTGTGCGCGTAGTGGAGCGCGCGGCAGACATCGCGCACGATGCGCAGCGCGACGGGGGTCGGCATCCGCCGCTTGCGCTGGTGCAGCTCGCCCATCAGCGCGCGGGCGTTGACGCCGTGCACGAACTCCATGGCGATGTAGCGGACCTCCCCCGCGTCCGCCAGCTCCGCGGAGCCCAGATCGAAGACCTGCGTGATCCCCGAGTGGTTGAGCAGGGCGGCGAGCCGCGCCTCGTTGTGAAACATCTCGACGAAGCGGGGGTCCCGGGCGAGCGCGGGGAGGATGACCTTCAGCACCACGGGCTTGGTGAAGCCGGAGGGACCGCTCTGGTGGGCGAGGTAGACGTCGGCCATCCCGCCGCTGGCGAGCGGCTTCGTGATGGTGAAGCGACCGAGCTGGGTGCCGGGAGTGAGCGAGGCCATGGGCAGCGACGAGAAACTATCGTACAGGACGGGACGCCATGCAACCTCCCCACGCGGCGCGTGGTCGAGCGAGGAGGGCGAGCTGCGCTCAGCCACGACGGACCCTGCCGGCGAGGAGCGCGTCGTAGCCGTGGCGAACCTCGACCGGGATGCCCGTGAAGCCGATGCCGGTGAAGCTGACGCCGGCCGAGCCATCGGCGGCGGACCAGCGCACCACGCCCGAGAAGCAGTACTCGGCGCCGTCCG
>JAKLHH010001248.1 GCA_022710245.1 Myxococcota bacterium | reverse complement strand
CGCGGGCCGTCTCCTCCTCTCGCTGCTCGAGCGCGCGGGCCGCCTGCTCGAGGCCGCGGACCTCGCGCGGCGGCTGGCCGGGCAGGCCGCGGCCCGCAGCGAGCAGAAGCTCCTGCTGCTCCGCGCCGCCGCCAACCTCGAGGCGGCGGGGCAGCCTGCTGCCGCGCAGCAGCTGGTGAGGCAGATCCGCCCCACCGAGGAATTTGCCCCTCATCGCGGAGCCTCCGAAGGAGGCGAACAGGGCAAATTGCGGCGGTCTCATCCCGGAGCGGCCGAAGGCCGCGAGGACCCGCAATTCGGGCGAGGCGACGCCGCGCACGCCGAGCGACAATTCCCGCGCGCCGGCGGGCGCGCGCTCTTCGCGCCGGCGAAGACGAGGCTGCCCGCGGCCACCGGCCCGCTCCCCCAGGTCGAGGTGGTGAGCGTGACGCCAGCCAGCGTCGAGCCGCGGGCCGAGGCGGCTGCCAGCGCGGCGCTGGCCGCGCGCGACGACCGCGCGCCGGCGGCGGCCGAGCCGAGCACGGCGGCGGGCCCCGAGGCCTCCCTCCACGACACGCTCGAGGAGATGACGCCGATCGAGGTCCCCGCGGCGGACGGCGAGCCGGAGCGACGTGAGGCCCAGCACCGCTCGACCCAGGCGACCGCCGCGACGCTCCCGCTCCAGCCCGCCGACCGCGAGCCGCTCTCCCCGCCAGAGCTCGAGCCGCCGCCCGACGCGGCTGGCAGCGAGGACTGGTGGGCCATCGCCCAGAGCTACCGCTCGCGCGCCAGCAGCGCAGGGGTGACGCCGCGCGAGCGCGCGGAGCTCCTGATCGCCGCCGGTCGCACCCTCGAGGAGAAGCTCTCGCGCTCGCTCGACGCCGTCGCCTGCTACGAGGAGGCGGTGGCGGCGGCGCCGGACTCACTGGCCGCGGTGGAGACGCTGGCCGACGCGGCGTACCGCAACCAGGACTGGCACCGCGCCCGGGAGCTCTACGATCGCATCTGGCTCGACGCCTCCCAGCGCTCGCGGGTGGAGATCTGCTATCGCCGCGCGCTCATCTACGAGGCGCTGGGCGACGAGGAGACCGCGGAGTCCTGCTATGCTCGCGCGGTCGATCTCGATCCGCTCTTCCGCGCCGCGCTCGAGGGTCGCGCCCGGCTCGCGCTCTTCCGCGAGGACGTGCGGGTCGCGCTGGAGACGCTGACCGCGCTGGAGCGGCTGGTCACCGTCGATGAGCTGGAGATGCTCGTCGACATCCGCCAGCGCCTCGGCAAGCTCCACCTGCGCGAGGGGAACCTGCACGTCGCGCGGGAGTACCTGATGGCGGCGCTCTCGCTCGACCCGCACCGGGTGAAGACCCTGCAGCTGCTGCTCACCGTCGACGAGGCGCTCGGCGACTTCGACGCGATGCTGGAGCTGCTCCAGCAGCTCGTCTGCCTCACCTCTGACCCGCTGGTGCGGGCGAGCCTGCTCCACCACCGCGCGGAGATCCTCGGCGCGCGCCTCGGCGACGAGGAGGCTGCCGTCGACAACCTGCTCAAGGCGTACGACCTCGCCCCCGAGTACCCGCCGACCCTCTGGCGCCTGGTGGACTACTACTGGGAGCAGGCCGACCTCGACTCGGTCGCGGAGATGGGCGAGCACCTCCTGGCGGTGGGCATCGCCGAGGAGGAGCCCGACCTGCGCCACGTGCGCCTGGCCGCCGCCGCGCTGCGCGCGAGCGTCCCGGGCGAGAGCCCGGCGCGGCTGCTGCGCGTCGCGCTCGCGCGCGAGGACCTCGCCCAGCCGGCGCTGCTCGAGCTCGCGCACGCGACCAGCATCGGAGCTCCGCTCCAGCGCGTGGCGCAGCTGGTGCGCGAGGTCGATGAGCCCGGCGCGCTGCGCGCGGTGGCCGCCCGGCTGCTGCAGGAGAACCCCGGGGCGAGCGGGCTGGCGTCGCTGGTCGAGGAGCTCACGCGCTGAGCTCAGCGTCGCTGGTCGAGGAGCTCACGCGCTGAGCTCAGCGTCGCTGGTCGAGGAGCTCACGCGCTGAGCTCAGCGTCGAGCAGGGGCGGACTTGCCTCTATCACGGAGCGCTTGGGGTTGGGTTCGCCCTGGCAGCGCCCCGGTGAGCGCTACTTGAGGCTCTCGATCCTCTGCCGGATCGCCTCGGCGTCCTCGGCGGCGGGCTGCAACACGAGGTAGCGGCTGAACGAGGCGCGCGCCATCGCCTTGCTCCCCAGCTTCTCGTAGGCGAGGCCGAGGCCGCGATAGGCGAGGCTGAAGCGCGGGTGCTTCTGCAGCGCCTCGTTGAAGAAGCGGATCGCCTCGCCGGTGTCGCCTCGCAGCAGCCGCTGCAGCCCCTCTCCGTACGAGGCGCGCGCTCCGGCGGTGTCCCCAGGCGCGGCCGGCGCGCCGGCGTCGGGCTTGCTGCGCTCCACCTTCTTCTTCGGCGTGCCGCTGCCCTCCCCCACCTTCGGCGTCACCTTCGCCACGATCGGCCTGGCCCGCCTCGTGTCCGGTGCGGCCTGGTCGGGCGCGGCGAGATCCACGGCGACCGCGCGGTCGCGCGCGGCGTCAGGCAGCCGCAGGTCAGGGCGCGGCGGCGACGCGTCCGGCGCGACCTCCGCCGGAGGCTCGGCGAGGGGGTGCGCCACCACCAGGTAGATCCCGCCGGTCGCCAGGCCCGCCACGCCGATCACCGCCCAGAGCAGCAGCAGGCGCCGCTTCCGGCGCGCGCGCAGCGAGCGGAGCTGCTCGGTCTGGCTGCGCAGGGGCCGCGCGGGGCGCGGCGGGGG
>JAKLHH010001247.1 GCA_022710245.1 Myxococcota bacterium | reverse complement strand
GAACTCGGGGGAGAGGCTCTCCTCCGCGGCGAGCCCGGCCGAGACCACCGCGCCCGTCGAGTCCACGTAGAAGGTGACGACCAGGCCCTCCGGCGCACGCAGCGCCGGACCATCCCCGGGCGGCCTGAGCAGCGCCTCCGAGCTCGCCAGCAGCTTCTCCTTCACCTTGCCCGTGTCCCAGAAGAGCGGCTCCACCCGCCCCTGGAAGGAGAGCGGGTAGGTGAACTCGGCCTCGCCCCCGTGAGGCCTGGCGAAGCGCGCCCGCGCCACGCTGCTGACGACGCAGCGCTCGACCGCGAGCGAGCCGAGCGAGCTGTCACTCACCCGTACCCGCCGCGTGCTGCCATCGCGTCCGACGCGCACCTGCAGGGTGAGCTTGCCGCCGAGATAGGGCTCGCTGGCGACCCGCCGCTGGAAGCAGTCGCTCACCGCCTGCAGGCTCGGCGCCATCCCCGTCTGGACCGCCTCCTCGTCGAGGGTGCCCAGCGTGCCCTCGACCTTCATCCCGTCGCCGCCCTCCGTCTCGTCGGTCGCGAGCGGGTTCACCATCTGGTGGCGGCTGCTCCCGGCCGGCTCGGGGTCGGGGCGCGAGGCGGGCGCGGCGCAGCCGAGCGCGAGCGCGCAGGCGATGCAGCCGAGCACGGTCAGCACCCCGAGCGACGCCCAGCGCAGAGGGCGGCCGGGCGAAGCTGCCACGAGCAACAACGGGAGGTCGGCGGACCGGACCGCGGCCATGTCCGCGCTAATAGGCCGGCGTGAACTCGAACGGGTAGGTGAACCAGGACGGCGTGTTGATCTTGGGGAACTCCCAGCTCCTCACCGTCTTCAAGATGCAGGCGTGGAGCAGCGGCCCCTTCAGCGTGGCGTCGCCGATCACCGCCTGGTCGGCGCGGCCGGCGGTGCCGATCAGGATCTTGACGGTCACCTTCCCGGCGAGCTTCTTGTCCTTGGTCCGCTCCATCTCCTCGGTGTAGCAGGCGGTCACGGCGTCCTGGCCGTTGCGGACCGTGCGCTGCACCTCCTCCAGCTGCTCGCTCGTCAGCGCGGCCGAGGTGTCCGTCTGCTCCTCGGGCGGCTTCACGTGGCTGCCCCCGCCGCCCTCACTGGTGGTGGCGGGGCAGCCCGCGAGGAGGAGGAGGAGTCCCAGCATCGATGACGTCAACATGAGGTGTCGCATCTCTCACTCCTTGAGCAGTGCACCGGCGATGACGAGCCGCTGGATCTCGCTCGTGCCCTCGTAGATCTCCGTGATCTTCGCGTCGCGGAAGTGACGCTCCACGGGATACTCCTTCATGTAGCCATAGCCGCCGAAGATCTGCACGGCCTCCTTGGTGACCTGGGTCGCCACCTCGGAGGCCATCAGCTTGGCCATCGCGGCCTCGGCCGAGAAGCGCGCGCCGGAGTCCTTCAGCAGCGCAGCCCGCCAGGTCAGCAGGCGCGCGGCGTCCAGCCCCGTGGCCATGTCGGCGAGCTTGAACTGGATCGCCTGGTGCTCGGCGATCGGCTTGCCGAAGGTGCGGCGGTCCTTGCCGTAGGCGACCGCCGCCTCGAGCGCCGCGCGCGCGATGCCGAGCGCCTGCGCCGCGATGCCGATGCGCCCGCCGTCGAGGGTGCTCATGGCGACCTTGAAGCCATCGCCCTCCTCGCCGAGGCGCAGCGCGACCGGGACCCGGCACTCCTCGAAGAAGAGCTGGCAGGTGCCGGAGCCGGCGATGCCGAGCTTGCGCTCGGCCGGGCCGCGGCGCACGCCGGGCAGGTCCATCGGCACGATGAACGCCGTGATGCCCTTGTGCCGCTTCTCCGGCGCGGTCATCGAGATCAGCACGCAGACGTCCGCCTGCGGGCCGTTGGTGATGAAGTTCTTCACGCCCTCGATGACGTAGTGGTCGCCGTCCCGCTTCGCCACCGTCCGCTGCGCGGCCGCGTCGCTGCCGGCCTCGGGCTCGCTCAGCGCGAAGCAGCCGAGCTTCTCCCCGCGCGCGAGCGGGACCAGGAAGCGCCGCTTCTGCTCCTCGCTGCCGAACTTCATGATCGGGTCGCAGACGAGCGAGTTGTTGACCGACATGATGACGCCGGTCGAGGCGCAGGCGACGGAGATCTCCTCCATGGCGAGGACGTAGGAGAGGGTGTCCATCCCTGCCCCGCCGAAGGCCTCGGGCACGGCCACGCCGAGGAGGCCCAGCTCCGCCATCTGCTTGACCAGCTCCGCCGGATAGCGGTGCTGCTCGTCGATCTCGGCCGCCTTCGGCGCGACGTCCCGGCGCGCGAACTCGCGGGCGGTCTGCTGGATCAGCTGCTGCTCTTCGCTGAGGGTGATGTCCATCTCACTTCCCTTCGAACTGGGGTCCGCCCTCGCGCTTCTCCACGAAGGCACGCATGCCCTCCCGCTGATCGCGGGAGGCGAAGAGTCCGGCGAAGGCCTGCCGCTCCAGCTCGCAGGCGGCGGCCAGCGGCAGCCCGAGGCCGGTGGTCATCAGGCGCTTGGCGCGCGCCACGGCGAGCGGGCCCTTCCTCGCGATCAGCAGCGCGAGCTCGCGGGCCTTGGCCAGCAGCTCCGCAGCCGGGTGGACGGCGTTGACCAGACCGAGGCGGAGGGCCTCGTCGGCGCGCACGTTGCGCCCCGAGTAGACCAGCTCGCGCGCCATCCCCACCGGCACGCGCCGGAGCAGCCGCTGGGTGCCGCCGAAGCCGGGGATCACGCCGAGCCCTACCTCCGGCTGTCCGAGCACGGCCCGGTCGCTGGCGAGCAGGAAGTCACAGGCCAGGG
>JAKLHH010001246.1 GCA_022710245.1 Myxococcota bacterium | reverse complement strand
CCGTCGGAGGTGAGCGCCTCCATCTGCGGCAGGCGCTCCGGGAAGTGCTGCAACCACTGCACGATCTGATGGACGCGGTCGCGCTGCAGGTCCTCGAAGACGTGGCCGTCGGTCAGGACTCCCCTGTCGGTCTCGGACAGCCGCCAGTCCAGCTCGCGGTTGACCAGGTGGATCACCGCCTGCTCCTCGGGCTGCGCAGGGTGCGCGAAGTTCTCCTCGAGCATGGCTCTCTCCTTCTCCCCGGAGAGGGGCGCCTGGCAAGCGACCGCAGGAGCGCTGGTGCGCTGTCTCGCCTCCTCCTCCACGCTGCTGGCTGGTACGACTCTAGGTCGGGCGTCCGGCCCCAGTGGGGTGTCATCAATAGAGTAGCACCGTTCGCGCTGGCGTGCCGATGAATGAGCGGTCAGGCGGAGCGTGCGGTCAGAGCTGGGAGTCAGGCAGGGCGAGTAGTCAGACCGCGCGACGAGTCAGATCGAGGAGTCCTCGACGTACCACTCCGGCACGAAGGCTGGCGCCCCCTCGACGGTGAGGCCGAGGCCGGGGTGATCGCCGTCGCCCTCGCGCTTCACCACGCAGCGAAAGATGTAGCGCGGTTTGCCGGGGGCGCCCACCCGCACCTTGATCGGCGTCCCCTCGGGGAGACGCGTCGAGGTGGCCAGGTACATGCCGCCGCAGGAGAGGTTCAGCACCAGGCCGCGGAGCTTGCCAGCCGGGGTCTTCGCGCTGGCCGGGACCAGGGTCGCGATGCGGCGGTGGCGGCGCCGCCGGAGCGGATCGCCGACGAGCAGCAGCTCGAGGCTGCGGAGCTGCTCCTCCTCGGCCGGCTCCAGCTCACCCGCGCGCCTGCGCTCCTCGAGCTGTGCGTAGTCGTAGCACAGCTTCACCACCCGCAGATCGTCGTCGGCGCGGTCAACCGAGTCGTCGATCGTATAGGACATGGAGCCTCTCCGAGTTGGCCGAATTCTAACCCTGCCGCTCGAGTCAAGCAACCAGAGGAGGTGGCTCACGGTGGCTCCCCGGGAGACACCCGGCGCCCCGGCGCCGCCCGGTCGCTGGACGGATGGCCGCCACCCGTGCTAGCCGGGAGGGAGGAGAGGTGACTTGCAGCAGCGTGAGGGTGGCACGGGTCTGGTCCCGGGGGCGGTCTTCGCCGAGGAGTTCCGCATCGAGCGGCTGCTGGGCGAGGGGGGCATGGGCGCGGTCTACGCCGCGCGGCAGCTCTCGACGGGCAAGCCGCGCGCGCTCAAGGTGCTGCGCCAGGCGCTGATCGGCGACGAGGCGGTCCGCGAGCGGTTCCTCCGCGAGGCGCGGGCGACAGCGCGGGTGGAGAGCGACCACGTCATCGAGGTGATCGACGCGGGGTTCGACGGCGTCAGCGGCGTGCCCTGGCTGGCGATGGAGCTCCTCGAGGGCGAGACGCTGGCGGCGGTGGTGACGCGCGAGGGGCGCCTGGATCGCGCCCGCGCCGCCGAGGTGCTCCGGCAGGTGGGGGACGGCCTCGCCGCCGCGCACCGCGCGGGGCTCGTCCACCGCGACATCAAGCCCGAGAACATCTACCTCGCCCGGCCGCGCCGGAGCGGGATCGCCTTCACCGCGAAGATCCTCGACTTCGGCATCGCCAAGCTGCTCGAGGACGTGCGCGTCACGGGCAGCATGACGGTGAGCGTAGGCTCGCCGCTCTGGATGGCGCCGGAGCAGGCCTCGCCCGGGAGCGTGACCGCGGCGACGGATCTCTGGCCCATCGGCCTCCTCGCCTTCTACCTCCTCACCGGGCGCTACTACTGGAAGGCCGCCTCGGTGCAGGACGCCACCGTGACGGCGCTGATGACCGAGGTGCTGATCAAGCCCCTCGAGCCCGCGACGACACGCGCCGTGGAGCTCGGGGTCGGCGGGCTCCTCCCCGCGGGCTTCGACGCCTGGCTGGCGCGCTGCCTCGAGCGCGAGCCCGCCGCGCGCTTCCAGGACGCGCAGGAGTGCGTGACGCCGCTCGTCTCGCTGCTCCTCGGGGCGGAGGTCGGGACCACGCAGCTGATGGGCTCGGCGGGGCAGGGCGTGGCCACCGGTCCGGGGCCGCGAGCGAGCCGCAGCGCCCCGTCGGAGGTCGAGACCATCCGCGAGCCCGCAGCGAGCCGCGAGCCCGCGGCGAGCCGCGCCCCGGGCGCCCTGCAGACGGTGGTGGATCGCGGTGCCGCGCTCGCGTCCACCCAGACCCCGGCGCAGGCCGCGGCGCTCGCGCCGATGCTGACCCCGAACCCTGCGTCCGCGCCGCCTCCCCGGTCGGCGACGACGCAGGGGGCCAACCGCGTGACCTCGACGCGGACGCCCCTGCCGACGCCCGGCTCGACCCGGACGCCCCCCGAGCTGGGCTCGGCGCCGCCCGCGGCGCGACCGAGCCGCGGACCGCTCTTGCTCGTCGTCGGAATGATCGCGGCCACCGCGCTCGGGCTCGGCCTCGTCTGGAGCAGCCGTCACAGCGGCCGCGGGCGCGAGCGCGAGCGCGAGGCCTCGCGTGTGACCGACGCGCGCACTGGCGGCGCGCTGCCTGCGTCCGCGGGCGGCCCGCTCCGGGCGAGGGAGGATGGGGCGGCCGCCGCGTCGTCGATCGATGCCGCCGCGGCGAGGTCCGATGCAGCGAGGCGGCGCGCTCCGCTGGCGCGGCGCCCCGACGCAGGTCCCCGACCGCCGAAGCGCGTGCGAGCTCCCCGCGCGACCGCTGCCGGCGGGCCGATGGAGGCCGCCCTGCAGGCGACCATCGCCCTCTGCTGCCG